>DASTFY010000109.1:0-3581 GCA_035719525.1 Acidimicrobiales bacterium | reverse complement strand
TCTTCGAGCTCGGTGCCTTCGAGATCAGCCCTCGCCACGGCCTGCTGGCCTGGTCCGCCGACCTCAACGGTCACGAGGAGTTCACGCTGCGCATCCGCGACGTGGCGACGGGCACCGATCGGCCGGACCTGCTCGAAGGGACCTATTACGGCACGGCATGGTCGGCCGACGAGCGCTACCTCTTCTACACGGTGCCGGACCACGCCATGCGCCCCTACCAGGTGTGGCGCCACGAGGTCGGGACCAAGCAGGTCGACGACGTTCTCATCCACGAGGAGCCCGACGAGCGCTTCAACGTAGGGCTGGAGCTCACCCGCAGCGAGCGCTACATCGTCATCACCAACGAGTCCAACACCTCGACCGATGTCCTCGTCCTGCCGTCCTCCGATCCTCTGGGAGTGCCGCAGCTCGTGGCCGAGCGCCGGCCCGACGTCGAGTACCGGCTGGACCACTGGGGCCACCGGTTCGTCATCCTCACCAACCTCGACGCGCCCGACTTCAAAGTGGTGAGCGCGCCGTGCGACGCCCCCGGCATCGACCGGTGGAGCGACCTGGTGCCGCACGAGCCCGGCCGCCGGATCACGCAGGTGGAGGCCTTCGCCGACCACCTCGTGTGGCACGAATGGTCCGACGCCCGGGAGCGGATCCGCATCCTGCGGGCCGATGGCTCGGAGCGGACGCTGGCCTTCGACGATCCGGTGCACTCGGTGCAACTCGATGCCAACCCGGAGTACACGACTTCAGCGCTGCGCTTCAGCTACGAGTCGCTGACCGAGCCCCCCTCCATCTACGAGGAGGACGTCGTCACCGGCGAGCGCCGTCTTCTCAAGCGCACACCGGTGCTCGGCGACTTCGACCCGGCGCAGTACCAGTCGGCACGCGAGTGGGCCACCGCGCCCGACGGCACGCAGGTACCGGTGGACGTCGTCTGGCGCCGGAGCACACCTCGCGACCGAACGGCCGCCGTTTCGCTCTACGGGTACGGGGCGTACGAGTACTCCCTCCCGCCGTGGTTCTCGATCGCCCGCCTCTCGTTCCTCGACCGTGGTGGTGTATGGGCACTCGCCCATCCGCGAGGCGGCGGCGAGCTGGGACGGGCCTGGTACCTGGACGGGAAGCTCTTGGCCAAGCGCAACACGTTCACGGACTTCATCGCCTGCGCGGAACACCTTGTCCAGGAGGGCTACGGCGCCCGCGATCGGGTGACCGTGCGAGGCGGCAGTGCCGGGGGGTTGCTCGTCGGGGCCTGCGTCGCCCAGCGGCCCGAGCTGTTCGCCGGGGTGGTGGCCGCCGTTCCCTTCGTCGACGTCGTGACGACGATGAGCGATCCCACACTGCCGCTCACCGTCACCGAGTGGGAGGAGTGGGGCGACCCCCGCCAGGAGCCGTTCGCCTCCTACATGCTCGGGTACTCGCCCTACGACAACGTCGAAGAGGGGACCAGCTACCCGGCCCTCTACGTGACCGCCGGCCTGAACGACCCGAGGGTGTCGTTCCACGAGCCGGCCAAGTGGGTGGCCAAGCTCCGGGCCCTCGCCACCAACCGCGGGCCGCTGCTGCTCCGCACCGAGCTCGGCGCCGGCCACGGCGGCCCGTCCGGCCGCTACGAGGCCTGGCGCGACGAGGCCCGCCTCCTGACCTTCGTCCTCGTGGCCTCTGGCCTCGCGTCCTGAGGCCGGCGCCAGATGAGCGAAGCGAATGGCCCGAGCGGCCAAGAGCGGAGAACTCAGGCGGGGTCGGCGATGTCCTGCATCTCGTGGATGAGGTGCGTGGTGGGGGTCGAGGCCAGCGCGCCCGATTGCGCCAGCTCCCGCACCGCCGGCACGGGGTCGGCGTCGGCGAACAGGTCAGGGTCGGAGTAGTCGGCCGGCCGACCGGTGGCGTCCTCCACCCACCAGGACGCCTCCAGCGCGATGCCGTTGTTGTCTGTGAAGTAGATCGAGCGCATGAACCCGTGGTCGACCACGTCGGTCACCTCGCACCCGTGCTCCTTGAGCCGGGCCTGCAACGACTCCAGGGCCTGCTCGTCGGGCAGGTTGAGCGAGAGGTGGTCGAACTGGGTGGCCCGCGGGTCCGGCACACCCGCCGGCTTGGCGAACTGGCGGAGCTCGGCCCCGGCGTACTCGAAGAAGGCGACGGTGTTGGCCTCACCCACCTCGAAGAAGTAGTGGCGGAACCCGCTGGTGCCGATGGTGGCCACCAGCCGTGCGCCCAGGACGCCGTGGTAGAAGCGGACCGTGGCGTCCATGTCCTTGGTGATGAGCGCCAGGTGGTTGATGCCGCGCCAGCGCGGCGACTCCTCGACAGCGGTCATGCCGCGATGCTACGCCCGGCCGGATGACACCGCGCCGGAACTGGATCGAGCAGGCCGGCTTCAGGCCGAGCGGGGGCGCTTGCCCCGCACCGCGGCCTCGCTGATCGGGCCGACCACCGCCAGCGAGCGGGGCTGGTCGAGCACCCGACCAATCGCCCTGGTCACGTCGGCCGTGGTGACGCGCCGCCAACGGGCCAGCTGCTCCTCGACGGAGCGGACGGCCCCGGTCGTGGTGAGCAGTGCGCCGAGCCGGGCCATCCGGCTGCCGTTGTCCTCGAGACCCATGACGTACGCCCCGGTGAGGTAGCCGGTCGCCCCCTCCAGCTCCGGGGCCGTGATCCCGTCCGCCACCAGCCTGGCCAGCTCATCGTCGATCAGCCCGAGGACTTCGGGCACCTGGGCGGGCCCGGTCCCGACGGAGATCGTGAGCATCCCGGCGTCGTGGTAAGACGAGGTGCCCGAGCCGACGGCGTAGGCCAGCCCCCGCTGCTCGCGGATCTCATCGAACAGCCGGCTCGAGGGCCCACCGCCCAGTACGTGGTTGGCCACGTCGAGCGCTTCGCGGTCCTCATCCTCGCGAGCCACGCCGCGAACTCCCAGCGCGACGTGCGCCTGCTCGCCCCGACGCCGGTCGATGACCACCGGCCGCGGCGTCCCCTGGGGCGACTCCCGCACCGGGCGGGCGGCCGTCACCTCGACCGGGAACCGCCGATCCACCTCGTCCACGGCCTGCTCGTGGTCGAGCGCGCCGGCGACGGCCACGACCATGGAGGCCGGGTGATACCACTGACGGAAGAACGATCGGACGTCGTCCGGCGTGATCGCTTCGACCGAGTCCGGTGTGCCGCCCGCGTCCCGGCCCAAGGGGTGGTCGGGGAAGACGGCCTCGGCCAGCAGGCGGTGCACGACGTTCTCGGGGAGATCGTCGTCCATGGCCAGCTCTTCCAGGATGACCTGGCGCTCGTTCTCGACATCGCTGTCACGCAGGGCGGGCGCGGTGAGCACATCGCCCAGCAGCTCGACTCCGAGGGGCAGATGCTCAGCCGGGAGGCGGCAGTAGTACGCGGTGTACTCCTTGGCGGTGAAGGCGTTCATGTCGCCGCCGACCCGGTCCACCGCGGCGGCGATGTCGTGGGCGCTGCGCTCCTCCGTGCCCTTGAAGAGCAGGTGTTCGAGGAAGTGGGACACGCCGGAGAGCTCGTCGGGCTCGTCCCGCGCCCCGACGCCGACCCAGACACCCACGGCCACCGAGAGCGCCGTGGGGACG
>DASTFY010000108.1:0-3943 GCA_035719525.1 Acidimicrobiales bacterium | reverse complement strand
CGCAGGTTGGGCGAGTCCGTGTGCGTACCCACGATCCTGAATCCGGCGTGCGGAGCGAGGGCCTCCGGGCAGCGCCACGCCACCAGCGCCCCTCCCCGCGCCACGTAGCCCGCGGAAGGGAGCTCGTCCCAGGCCTGCTGCTCGTCGAGGGCATCGAACCCCGCCTCGTGCAACATCGCCGCCGCGTTGGCGACCGCGTGGTACGGCGAGGGCGATCCGCCCAGGTACGCGAAGAGCGATCGGACAGAGGCTGAGCGCGAGCGGTCGGCGTCCATGCCGGCAGTCTCCCTCGCGCGTCGCGTGCTAGGCAGCACGCATGGGCCGGCGTACGAAGATCGTGGCCACGCTCGGGCCCGCGTCCGACGGAGCGGACCAGATCGACGCTCTGCTGGCGGCGGGGGTCGACGTGTTCCGCCTCAACCTGAGCCACGGCGAGCTGGCCGAACACCTGGCCCGGCTGGAGGTGATCCGGTCCCGCTCCGCCGCCGCCGGTCGACCGGTGGCGGTCCTCGCCGATCTCCCCGGGCCCAAGGTCCGGGCCGGCGTGTTCCCCGACGGAGGGGCGTTCCTCATGGAGGGAACGCCCCTGCGGCTGGTGCCGGGTAGCGGTCCCTCGAGCGGTGAGCGGGTGACGGTCCAATACCCGGAGCTGATCGAGGATGTCAGGTACGGCGATCGGATCGTGCTCGGCGACGGCGCCATCGTGCTGACCGTGACCGGCGTGGACGGCGACGGGGTCGACACCGAGGTCGTCACCGGTGGCCGGGCCCAGGGGCAACCGGGTGTCCACCTGCCCGATGAGCGCGTCCGCTTCGCCTGTCCGACGGATCACGATCTCGAGCTGGCGGCTGCTCTGGAAGGTACGGAGATCGACTATCTGGCGGTCTCGTTCGTCCGCTCGCCCGGCGATCTGGAGCGGGTGCGGGAGGCGACCGGCGCGGGAGGTCCGAGGCTCGTCGCGAAGGTCGAGACGCCATCGGCGGTCGGCGCGTTGCCGGCCATCCTCGAGCGGGCCGACGCCGTGATGGTGGCCCGCGGCGACCTGGGTATCTCCTGCCCGATGGAGGACGTCCCCCACCTCCAGAAGGCCATCGTGCGCTCGTGTGTGTCGGCCGGCGTCCCGGTGATCACGGCGACCCAGATGCTGGAGAGCATGATCACCGCCCCGACGCCGACCAGAGCCGAGGTCTCCGATGTCGCCAACGCGGTGTTCGACGGCACGGACGCGGTGATGCTGTCGGCCGAGACCGCCATCGGTCACGATCCCGCCCTCGTGGTGCACACGATGGCCCGTATCGCCGAGCGGGCCGAGCGGGAGGCCAGCTATGTGCAATGGGCGAACCGGCTCGGCCGCGACCAGCGCGATCAGTTCTCCGAGGGCCCGGACCGGATCACCCGGGCCATCACCCACGCCGCGTGGCAGGCCTCGGTCGACATCGGTGTCGACGCCATCATCTGCTGCACCCGCAGCGGGCGCACGGCGCGCGCGATGGCGCGGTTCCGGCCGCTGACGACCCTGCTCGGGCTCTCTCCGTCCGAGAGGACGGTGCGGGCCATGGCGCTCTCCTGGGGTGTGACCCCCATGACCGTCGCCACCTACGGCACGACCGACGAGCTGGTGTGGTGCGTCGTCGAGGCCACCGTCGCCGCGGGCCACGTGCACTCCGGCGACGTGGTGGCCGTCCTGGCCGGGGCGCCGGACCGGCACGATGCCGCCACAGACGTCCTGCGGATCGTCCGGGTCGAGTGAACGCGTCGCGACGTCTCTGGGTGACGGAGGTCGGGCCCGAGGGCGGGGCGGTGGTGGTCCTCGTCCACGGTTCGATGGATCGGGCCAGCGGGATGCGGGGCGTGGCCCGCCGGCTGGAGGACGAGTTCCGGGTCGTGCTGTACGACCGCCGCGGCTACGGCCGCTCGCGCTCCGTCGGCGGCCCGTACGGCATCGCCACACAGGTGGACGATCTGGTCGAGGTGCTGCAGGGCCGTCCGGCGGTGGTCTTCGGGCACAGCCTGGGTGGCGACATCGCCCTCGCCGCGGCCGGGCGTCCCGACCTGGTGAGGGCCGTCGGCGCCTACGAGCCCCCGATGCCATGGGAGCCGTGGTGGCCGACCGGAACCGCGGGAGGCGAAGTGGTCCGGCTGGCGGAAGTCGGCGGGCCCGAGGCGACCGCGGCGGCGGCCTCGATGTTCATGCGGCGGATGATCGGCGACGCGAGGTGGGAGCGGCTACCCCAGTCCACCCGGGCCGACCGCGAGGCCGAGGGTGCAGCCCTCGTGGGCGAGCTGGCGGATCTGCGGAAGCGGCCGCCCTTCGACCCGGATCGGATCACGGTGCCGGTCCTGTTGGCCTACGGCGAGCGGGGCGCCCGGCACCACCACGACGGCGCGCGGGTGCTGGCGGAGCGCTTCGAGGTGGGCGGTCCGCAGCCGAGGGCCGAACTGGTCGAGGTGCCGGGCGCCGAGCACGGAATCCACTTCCAGCAGCCCGCCGCGTTCGCCGATCTCGTCCGGCGGCTGGTCGCCATGGCTGCCGTCACGGAGCCTTGACGTCGACCTTGAGCCCGAGGAACTCGCACGGCGGCGCCCCGCTGGTCCCCGTTGCAGTGACCTCGATCTGCTGGACGCAGTCGTCCAGCGCGGCGCGCTGGATCCACACCGCCGCGGCGAGGGCGAACAGCGCCACCGCGGCCACCACCTTGACCAGCACGGTGCGGGCGAGGACCGCCACGACCACACCGATGATCGCCAGGCCCACCACCAATAGCAGAGCCATCGTCGCGACGCGATCGGCGGCGAGCGCGGCGAACACCGGGCGATCCTATGGACCCGGCGGTACGGTGCCGATCCGATGACGAACGACGATGCCGGCGCCCGGCCGGTCAACCTCAGCGCCAGCGGACCTCCGAGCACGACCATCGACCGCGAGCCGGACGAGGCGCTCGACGCGCTGCTCGACGCCTTGGCCAAGCCCTCGGTCGATCGACGCGACGCGGTGGCGGACGTGGTCGCCCGCTGGCCGCGGTTCCTCGACGCCTGGGCCCGCCTGGGCGACCTGGCCCGGGATGATGTCGAGGCCTACGCCTGTTACCGCGTGGGCTACCACCGCGGGCTGGACCGGCTGCGGGCCAGCGGCTGGCGGGGCAGTGGCTACGTGCGCTGGAGCGTGGAGGAGAACCGGGGGTTCCTCCGGTCGGTGCGGGGCTTGGGCCACATGGCGGCCCGGATCGGTGAAGACGACGAAGCGGCTCGCTGCGCCGTCTTCCTCGACCAGCTCGACCCCGGTGGGGTACCCGCCCAGGGTTGACCCTGCGAGGAGGGGCGAATCTGGTCGTAGTCTGCGCCCGAGACGTACTGAGGGGCGGCCGATGAGCAATGACACGATGGCCTCGAAGGCCAAACAGGCCGACGGCAAGATCGAGCATCTCAGCAGAGCGCAGCGGGCGGCGGTCGGACGGAGCGCCCGGGAGGCGGTGCCGCGGAGATCGCACACCTCGTGGGAGCCGAAGCCTGATCGGCGTGATCCCGTTGAGCTGCTCGAGGAGCAGGCGGCGACGCGGGTGCCGGAGCTGGTGCCGATCCGGTATGGGCGCATGCTCACCTCGCCGTTCGCGTTCTACCGGGGGGCCGCGCTGCTGATGGCCGCGGATTTGGCTGGTAGTCCTCGGACCTCCCTGAAGGTCCAGCTCTGCGGGGACGCCCACCTGTCCAACTTCGGCGGGTTCGCAGCGCCCGACCGGCGCCTCGTGTTCAGCGTCAACGACTTCGACGAGACACTTCCGGGACCCTTCGAGTGGGACCTGAAACGCCTCGTCGCCAGCTTTGCCGTCGCCGGCCGAGCAATCGGGTTCAGCCTCGAGGAGCGGGAGGTGGTGAACGTGGCTGTTGGCCGCTCTTATCGCGAAACGATGAGCGGTTTCGCTCAGATGCGGACACTCGACATCTG
>DASTFY010000107.1:0-4608 GCA_035719525.1 Acidimicrobiales bacterium | reverse complement strand
TCGGTGGTCACCGTGGTTCCCTCGTGCAACAGGTCGAGCACGTCCGCCCACCGCGTCGCCATCGTGGCCGGGTCGACGGCGCCGATGGTCACCGCCGCCACCGACGTCACGACGTCGGACCGGACGTGGTCCCGCCATGCCGGCCCGGCCCAGTGCCATGAGTCCCATGGCGACGCGTCGTCGATCGACACGATCGTGCCTCCGACGTCCTTGGGGTGCAGGTGCGTGCCGCGGATGTCGTCGAGGTCACCCTGCCAGATGACGCGGACACCGAGCCCGGGCAGCCGAGCCCGGCGACGGTCGAGGTCGTCGCACTGCACGATCAGCATGTAGCCGCCGGCGCCACGGCGGCGCTCCAGCAGGCGCCCGGCCGTCGTGCCCTCCTGCACCGGCGCCACGATCTCGACGAACTGGTCGCCGACCGGGAACAGCACGTTCTCCAGTCCGAACGCCGCCACCCCGGGGTCGTGGTAGCAGGGCTCGATGCCCAGCCCGTCGCGCACCTCTTCGAGGGCCGGCCCCAACTCCGGAGCCACGAGCACCACCTGCCGCAGCCGCAGCGCCATGCCCGGCCACCGTACTGCGGTTGCCCTTCGCAAGTGTTCGGCCTGTCCGGGCCCGCTGGACTACCCGAGGTCGGGCCAGCGGCGTCGCTGCCTCCGGCGCAGGCCGGCCTGACCGCGGTTGCGGTGTTCGGACAGCGCCCAGGCGCGGCGCCAGCCGGTGTGCTCGGGCCCGGTGAGCGCCGGGCTGGCGCCCCGAGCCGCACGCTGGCGGGCCGACCACCAGTCCGACAGCGTCTCATCACCGAGGACCGTGACCGCCTGCTCGATGCGCTCGTTGAAGTGGCGGGTGCTCTCGTCCCCCGCCGGCCACAGCGGCGCGCCGAAGGTCACGGTGGTCTTGCCCGGCTTGGGCCGTTTCATGCCCTTGCCGAGGATGGAGCCGGCGCCCTCGATGAAGACGGGCACGACCGGTGCCCCCGTCCGGATGGACAGGTAGGCGGCGCCGCCCTTGAACGGCTGGCCCCACCCGTCGGGCGAGCGGCCGCCCTCGGGGAAGATCACCAGGCTCCAGCCATCCTCGATCAGCTCCCGAGCCAGGTCGGCCGACTGCCGGCCGGCCACGTTGCGGGCCACCGGGAAGGCGTTGAGCACCAGCGCCGAGGCCGCGCTCGTCACATGGCTGGTGAAGAAGTAGTCGGCGGCCGCGCCGACCACCAGGTGGCGGCGCCAGGGCTCGGGGATGGCGGTGATGGCGAGGGGCGTATCGAGATGGCTGTGATGGTTCGGAGTGAAGATGACGGCCTGAGGCTGGCCGCGCCGCCTCTTCGTCCCCCGGCGCGGCCGCTCCAGCGCTCGCAGGTCGGCGAGGCGATCGGCCCCTCGGACTTCCGGCGAGGCCAGCACCCGCAGGGCCAGGCGCAATGGCCCGTTCGTGATGACCGACCGGGTCATGCGCGCCGGGCGACGGCGGGCCCACTCCGTGTCGTAGTCCGCGCCCAGCGCCGGCTTGTCCTTCGGCACCACGACGCCGCGCGGCACGCTCGGCCGGCGGTAGGGGAAGCCGACCGCCGAGCCGAGCCGGCCGACCTTCAGCGTCGTCCGGCGCACGCGGCGCACGGCGCGGTCCGCGGCGCGGCGAGCCTTGAGCGGGGCCGGGAGGCCGGCCGGGCGGGCGGCCACGAGCCCGCCCTACTGCACGTCCGCCATCATCAACGGCGGCGTGTGCAGGTGGGTGATGGTCGGATGGCGGCCGACCACGTCGGTGGCCATCTCCAGCGCGTCGTCCATGGTGGAGGCGGGGGTGAAGCCGAGCCGGCGCACCGCCCGCACGTTGCCGCCGACGATGATGACCCGGCCGGCGTGCTGCAGGCCGTGCGCGCCCCAGTACCACATGTAGAACGGGTGGACACCGTGGTAGGCGTAGCTGGTGCGGTACAGGTGGCGGTACCACTCGTCCTCGGCGAACTGCTTCTCGTAGCGAGCTTCGATCTCCAGGGGATCGGTGGTGTCGGCCAGCACCTGCTCGAAGAAGTCGATGTAGCTCGGGTGATGGACCGGGTGGAAGTCCCAGTAGGTGGGGTGGGTCATGATCACCACGCCCCCCTCCCGCACGAGCGGCTTGCCGCGGTAGAAGTTGAAGTAGTACCCGAGCCCGGTGCACATCACGAGGATCGGGTTCATGATCGAGTCCACGTTGTATGGGCAGATGTACGGGATGCCCATGGTCAGGATGTCGGTCTGCCCCTCCACCGGCACGAGCTGCTGCTGGTAGACCCGCTCGGTCGTCAGGCGGTGGACGGCCTCGACGCCCCCCGCGTTCACCCCGGTCATCTGGTGGGGGGCCTCCATCGACTGGAAGATCCTTCGCCTGACGCGTTGCGGCGTCCGCGCCAGCGCTTTCGTGGAGGCGACGTACAGGCCGCGCTCCCGGGCCGACCACTCCCACTCTCGCTTGGCCAGGAAGCCGAACGGATCGGGGAAGATGTCGGTGTTGAGCGTGGTCTCGATCTGGAAGACCTTGACCCCGGCGTCGGTGATGACCTTGCCCAACCGCCAGTTGGACTTGTGCAGCTCGCTGTGGTGCTGGTCCATGAACGACTTGGACCGCTGCATGGTCGACACGTTGTGGTGGTGGCGCAGGCTGCGGTAGGAGGCCAGGCCGGTGGCGGTCGACTTCCAGCCGCCGTCCATGGCCACCAGGTTGATGTTGACGTAGACGATCAGATCGCTCTCCGCGGCCCGCTTGTTGATCTCCACCTCCTCGCCGTTGTCGGTCGAGCCCAGGTACGCGAGGTTGTCGGGATCCTCGGCGTCGTGGTTGTAGAGGCGACCGTCGGGCGCGAACGCGTCGTAGACCCGGTCGCCTACGGCATGGCGCAGCTCGGCCTCGGTCATCCGGCGGTGGAGGGCTAGGGCGGCAATGAGGTGCACGTCGTCGACGCCGGCCTCCGCGGCCACGTCGAGCACGGCTTCGATCACCCGCTGGCGCAGGTCCGGACGGCGCATCTTCGGCAACGGCAGGCTGACGTCGTCGAAGGCGATGGTCAGCTTCATGCCCGGGAACAACAGGGCGGGGAGCGGGTCCGACTCGACCGGGTTCAACAGGGCCCGGCGAATGGCGCCGTCGACGTCCTTCACCGGGTCCAGTGGTTCGGGCGCGTACACGACCCGCGTACGTCCGGCGGGGAGGCGCTCGAGGCTGAAGCCTTCGCCCCGCCAGAACAGCAGCGGGGGAGTGGAGCGGTCGACCTCGAGGACGAAGCCTGGTCTGGGCATCAGCGGTACCGCTCCTTCTCCTGGCGGAGGTCGAAGGCCACCTTGACGGCGCCTCGGCGGCCGGCCGCGGCGGCGTGGGCGATGGCGTCCTTGTAGTCGTCCAGGGCGTACATCGTGGTGACGAGGCGGCCCAGGTCGGCCGACTGGACGAGGTCGAAGGCCAGCTCGAAGGTCCGCCGGGGCTCTCCACCGTCGAGGCCCCGCTCCAGCCCATAGGCATAAGCGCCTACGACCTGGGTCTCGCGGTGCCATAGCGTCGTCAGCTCCAGCTTCACCTGCCCCGGCATGCCCACCACCACGACCGTGCCCCGGGGCCGCACGATGGCCAGCGACTGCGCGATCGAATCCGAGTCGCCCACGCAGTCGAGCACCACGTCGCATCCGCCGGTGAGCTGGTCCCGGTAGGCCAGGCTCGACGTGAGCCGGCGGACGAAGCGAGGGAGGGCCGAGGACTCGCACACCTGGTCGGCGCCGAGCGCGCGGGCCAGCTGCATCTGGTGGGGGTAGCGGGCGGCGGTGATGATCACCCCCGCCGACGTCAGGCGCCGCAGCGCGGCGATGGTCAGCAGGCCCAGCGTGCCGGCACCGAGCACGACCACGGTGTCGCCCTCGCGTATGGGGTGGCGCAGGGCGGCGTGGACCGCGCAAGCGGTGGGCTCGACGATGACCGCGGCTTCGTCGCTCATGTCTCCTGGCACCGGGTGGAGCTGGCTCGGGTGGGCGACCATGTGGGTGCTCCAGCCGCCGCCGGTGTCACAACAGAACCCGGTCTGCAGACCCGGCGAGAGGTGCCCGAAGGCCAGCCGCTCGCAGCTCCCGAGATCGCCACGGGCGCAGGCGACGCACGGCGGCTCGATCCCTCTCGCCACGCAGCCGAGGACCGGCTCCAGCACCACGCGCTGGCCCCCGTCGATGTCGGCCACCACTTCGTGGCCGGGGGTGAAGGGGAAGCTGACGATCGGCTCGAAGTAGCGGCTGGCGGTGCCGTCGATGGTCGACAGATCGCTCCCGCAGATGCCGGCCAAGCGCGGTCGCACCCGTACCCAGGCCGGCCCGGGCAGGTCCGGCCAGTCCACCTCGTCCAGCCGGAGCGGGCCGTACGTGGCGCCGGCGCCCGGTGCCAGCGAACCCGCCACCCGTGCCGCGGCAAAGCGGGCCACGCTCCGCTCCATCCGCAACGCCTTCATCGCGCCGCCCCTGCGTTTGTGTCGACGAAAACCGCGCTTGGCGCGGAATCCCCCGACACAAACGGGCGAAGTGGTCTCACCGGGGGTCTCATCGGGCGGTCGTCGCTCCGGCGCGGCGCTCTCGAGCGGACAGCAACGGC
>DASTFY010000106.1:0-3124 GCA_035719525.1 Acidimicrobiales bacterium | reverse complement strand
TGTCGCATATGACATGAAGGGAGACTGCGACACAGATCGCTGTGTGCTGGCCCGGCCGTCGACCTCGTCCTGCTCGACATGTACCTCCCCGATGGCGGCGCGGCCGGCCTTCCGAAGGGCCTGGCCCCTGAACAGCTGCACGAGGCGATCGCCCAGCTGCGGGAGCCCCCGGGCGTGTGGTCGGCCAGGGAGCTCGCCGAGCGCCTTGGCAGCTCGAGGGTCACGCCCGTCGCTACCTCGAGCACTTCGTCGAGGTCGGCATGGTGGTGCGTTCCCTGCGGTACGGCGGCGGCGGGCGTCCCGAGGTGGAGTACCGGTGCGAGCACACCGAGGGGGACGCTGACCCGGTCACTCCTCCTCGCTGAAGACGGCCTCGCGCTTACGTCGTACGGCCGGGAGGATCGCGATGACCAGCGCGACCAGGGCGAGGGACAGCAACACAGCCGAGATTGGCCGCGTCACGAACACGCTCGGGTCGCCCCGGGAGATGATCATCGCCCGCCGCAGGTTCTCCTCCAGCAACGGGGCGAGGACGAAGCCGAACAGCAGCGGCACGGGCTCGCATCCCCAGCGGATGAGCCAGTAGCCGAGCACGCCGATGATCGCGATCACGTAGACGTCCCAGGGGTTCAGGCCGAGGGAGAAGCAGCCGATCGTGGCGAACGCGATGATCGCCGGGAACAGCACCTCGTAGGGCACCGAAATCAGCCGTACCCAGAGGCCGATGAGCGGGAGGTTGAGCAGCACCAGCAGCAGGTTGCCCACCCAGAACGACGCGATCAGGCCCCAGAACAGCTCCGGCTCGTCGTTGATGACATTGGGTCCGGGCGTGATCCCCTGGATGATGAACGCGCCGACGAGCAGCGCCATCACCGGGTGCGCCGGCAGGCCCAACGTGAGCAGCGGGATGAAGGAGGTCTGCGCCGCGGCGTTGTTCGCGGACTCGGGCGAGGCAACGCCCTCGATGGCACCCCGTCCGAACTTCTCGGGGTGCTTCGACACCCGCTTCTCCACCGAGTACGACGTGAACGCCGCCAGGACGTGCCCGCCGCCGGGCAGGACGCCGAGCGCGGAGCCCAGCGCGGTGCCACGGAGCACCGGCATCCGGATCCGGCGGAAGTCGTCGCGGCTGAGCCACAGCCCCTGCACCTTCTTGGGCACCACGCTCTGGGTCTGCCGCTGCTCCAGGTTGCGGATGATCTCGGCCAGGCCGAACAGGCCGACCGCGATCGATACGAAGTCGAGGCCCTGGTAGAGCTCGCGGATGCCGAAGGTGAACCGGGGGACTCCAGTAGAGAAGAGGTCCTGGCCGACGGTGCCGAGCAGCAGCCCCAGCACGATCATCGCCAGCGCCTTCACCGTCGAGCCGCTGGCGAGCGCGATGGAGATGACCAGGCCGAGGACGACGAGAGAGAAGTAGTCGGCCGGGCCGAACTCGAGCGCCACGGAGGCCATCGGCGGAGCGAACAGCGCGACGATGGCGGTCGCGACGGTCCCGGCGAAGAAGGAGCCCAGCGCCGCAGTGGCGAGCGCCGGTCCGGCTCTGCCCTGTCGCGCCATCTGGTGCCCGTCCAGCGCAGTGACCGCGGCGGAGGACTCGCCAGGGAGGTTGATGAGGATCGCGGTGGTCGAGCCGCCGTACTGCGCGCCGTAGTAAATGCCGGCGAGCATGATCAGCGACGCGATCGGGTCGAAGTTGAAGGTGATCGGGAGCAGCAGCGCGACGGTGGCGGTCGGCCCGATGCCCGGGAGCACGCCCACCATGGTGCCGAGCGTGACGCCGAGCAGACAGATCAGGATGTTGCTCGGCTGGAGGGCCGTCTCGAGCCCCAGGGCCAGTCCGGAGAGATCCACGACTCAGCCCCCCAGCCAGTCGCCGAACAGCGGCAGGCGCAGCTGCAGCAACCCGACGAAGATGCCGAGGCTGAGCACCGTCAGGCCGACCGAGATGGCCAGGGCCTTGAGCGGACCAACACGGTGGCCTGCCAGCGCGGCGACGAACGTCGTCACGAACAGCGTCGGCGCGAGCCCGAGCCCCTCGATGGTGGCGCCGAAGAAGACGATCCCGGCCACCAGCATGCCGCCGCGCACCCAGGGCACCGGTCCGCGCTCGTCCTCTGCCTCGCGGACGTGCGGGTCACCGCCGCGGAAGGCCTGCACGGCGATGACCGCGCCCAGGACGGTGAGGATGCCGCCGAGCAGGACCGGCACGTAGCCGGGGCCCATCTCCAGCGCCGACCCCATGTCGTACGTCCTGCCCCCGAGGGCGAAGGCGAGGCCGAGTGCGATGAAGGTGCCGCCGGCCAGCAGGTCGGGGACGGCGGGCCGGCGGCCCGGCGTCCCCGCCGCCGCCGGGTGGTCGCTCATCCGCCCTTGACCCCGGCGGCCTCGATGATCGGCGTCCACAGCTCGATCTGCTCCTCGAGCTTGACCGTGTGGGCCTCCGGGGTCGCCTGGTCCTCGGCCACCGGGGTGGTGCCGAGGTCGGCCATCTTGTCGATGACGGTCTGGTCCGCGAGGGCCACCTGCAGGGCCTCGGTGAGCTTCTCGACGACCTCGTCGGGGGTGTCGGCCGGCACGTAGAGCCCGTGCCAGACGCCGACCTTGACGTCCGGAAGACCCGCTTCGGCTGTCGTCGGCAGGTCCGGAAGCGCCTCGACCCGCTCCGGGGTGGTCACCGCATAGCCCTTGATCTCACCGGACTGGATCTGCCCCGCGGTGTTGGTCGTCTGGTCGCACATGAAGTCGACCTGGCCACCGACCAGATCGGTGAGCGCGGGCCCGGTGCCGTCGTACGGGGCCTCGGTCAGGTCGACGCCCATCGCCTGCTCGATCAGCAGCCCGCACAGCTGGGAGGCCGCTCCGACCCCGGCGTTGGCGAGGGTGACCTTGTCAGTGTTGTCCTTGACGTAGGCGACCAGCTCCTCCAGCGTCTTCGGTTCGAAGTCCTTGCGGGCGACGATCGTCATCGGTACTTCGGTGATCAGGCCGATCGTCTTGAAGTCCGCGAGCGGCTCGTAGGGCAGGTCGGGGTAGAGCGCGGGCGCGGTCGACATGCCGATGTGGTGGATGAGCACCTCGTAGCCGTCGGCCTCGGCGTCGGCGACCTGCCCGGCGGCGACAG
>DASTFY010000105.1:0-7015 GCA_035719525.1 Acidimicrobiales bacterium | reverse complement strand
TGACGGGCTTTGGCGGCGTTCATGGCCGAGCCGGACGCACCGGGTGCTGGCGGATGAGCTCGTCGCGGCGGGGCTTCCCGAGCGCGGTGCGCGGCACCTGCTCGACGAGCACGAGCTCCCGAGGCGCGCAGTAGGCCGGCAGTTGCTCCTTCACCCAGCCGCGGACCGTGTCCAGGTCGGGTGGTTGTTCCCCGGCGGGAGGAACGACGAAGGCCACCACCCGCTGCCCCCACTCGTCATCCTTCCGACCGGCTACAGCCACGTCGGCCACGCCGGGATGCTCGGCCAGGCGGGCCTCGACCGGCTCTGGCCAGACGTTCTCCCCCCCGGTGATGATGAGGTCGCTGCGGCGGCCATGGACGACGAGGCGACCGTCGTCGTCGAAGCAGCCCAGGTCGCCCGTCCGTAGCCAGCCTTCGGCGTCCTTCGGGTCGGTCCCGTCCCGGTAGGCCCGCAGCAGCATGGGACCTCGCAGCCGGATCTCGCCGTCGGCGGCGACCGCCACCTCGACGCCGTCGAGCGGCCGCCCGTCGTAGACCACACCGCTGCCGGTCTCGGTCAGGCCGTAGGTCGTCACCACGTTGGCTGCCCGCTCCTCCGGCGGCCGCGCTCCGCCGAGAACGACGACCCGGAACCACCGTGGGTCGATCCGCTGCAGCGCCGTAGCCACCAGTGAGACCAACGTGGAGCCGGCCGCGGCGGCGGCTCGGACCGCAGTGACGTCGAAGCCGGGGAGCACGGTCAGCGGCGTCCCTGTCAGGAGGGCGCGGGTCACGACCGACAGTCCGCCCACGTGGGACAGCGGCAGGCAGGCCAGCCACGCGTCGTCGTCGGACCTGACCTCCAGCCTGGCGCTCGCGGCTCGGGCCGAGGCGGCCAGTGCGAGGTGGGTGAGCATCACCCCCTTCGGCCGCCCGGTGGTGCCGCTCGTGGCCACCGCCACCGCGTCACCGTCGTCCACCGGTCGCCCGTGCTCCAGGCCGTGCTCGCCCTGCTCGTCGATCACGCGGCTCGGAGCCATCGCGGCCAGCAACGCGGCCCGGGCCGGCGGCGGCAGGCGGAGATCGACGGGGAGCACCGCATCGCCCTGTTCCCAGATGCGGCGCAGGGCGTCGACGAAGCCAGGTCCGCCGGGCAGGGCCACCGCCACCAGATCCGGCATGGCAGCGCACGCTACCGAGGTGCGATGCTGGCCCGGCCATGATGCCAGACTTCTACGGCGACGTGTACGCCCCCGTTACCTGGGAACGCCCCACCGACCACGATTACCAGGACACCTCCTACGAGACCTCCCCGGAGGGGATCGCCAAGATCACCATCTGCCGGCCCGAGGTCCACAACGCCTTCCGGCCCCAGACCCTGTTCGAGCTGTCGGACGCGTTCAACCGAGCCCGGGACGACGACCACATCGGCGTGATCATCCTCACCGGCCAGGGGACGGAGGCGTTTTGCTCGGGCGGGGACCAGCGCATCCGAGGTGACGACGGCTATCTGGGCGACGACCATGTGGCGAAGAAGGGCATCGGCCGGCTGAACGTGCTGGACCTCCAGATCCAGATCCGCCGCACCCCCAAGCCGGTGGTGGCCATGGTGGCCGGCTGGGCCGTCGGCGGCGGGCACGTGCTCCATGTGGTCTGCGATCTGACGGTGGCGGCTGACAACGCCCGCTTCGGCCAGACGGGTCCCAAGGTGGGCAGCTTCGACGGCGGGTACGGGTCCGGCTTGCTGGCCCGGATCGTCGGCCAGAAGAAGGCCAGGGAGATCTGGTACCTGTGCCAGTTCTACGGCGCCGAGGAGGCACTCACCATGGGCCTGGTCAACAAGGTGGTGCCGCTGGAGGTCCTGGAGCGTGAAACCGTGGCCTGGTGCCGCGTGATGCTCCACCACTCGCCCCTCGCCCTGCGCATGGTGAAGGCATCGATGAACGCGGCCGACGACGGGCTGGCCGGGATCCAGCAGCTGGCCGGCGACGCCACCATGCTCTTCTACCTGAGCGAAGAGGCTCAGCACTTCCGGGACTCGTACACGGGCAAGCAGGTCCCCGACGTCGGCCGGTTCCCACGACGGCCGTGAGCCGCCCGACGGTGGCGCACCCATGGCTGATGGGCGCCCGCCCCCGCACACTGCCCGCGGCCGTCGTCCCGGTGGCGGTCGGAGCGGCCTGCGCGGTGGGTGAGGGCGGGATGATCTGGTGGCGGGTGGCCGCGGCGTTGGTGGTGTCGCTGGCGCTGCAGATCGGCACCAACTTCGCCAACGACTACAGCGACGGCGTGCGCGGCACCGACCGCGGACGGGTGGGTCCGGTCCGGCTCGTGGCCTCTGGCCTGGTGGCGCCGGCGGCGGTGAAGCGCGCCGCGGTGGCGTCGTTCGCCGTGGCCGCGGCGGCCGGAACGGCGCTGGCCGTCGCCGTCGGCCCGGAGCTGTTCGTGGTGGGAGCGGCGGCCATCGCCGCGGGATGGTTCTACACCGGCGGGCCGAAGCCCTACGGCTACCACGGCTTCGGCGAGCTGTTCGTGTTCGTGTTCTTCGGGTTGGTGGCCACGGCCGGGACGACCTACGTGGTCTCAGAGCACCTCACGGCCCTCTCGCTCGTCGCGGGCGCCGGCGTGGGCGCGCTGGCCTGCGCCCTACTGGTGGTCAACAACCTCCGTGACATCCCCACCGACCGCGTCGCCGGCAAGCGCACCTTGGCCGTGCGGGTCGGCGACCGCTGGACCCGGAGGTTCTACATCGGCCTGGTGGCGGCGGCCTTCGTCGCCGCGGTGGCGTGCGCCGCGTGGTGGCGTTCCCCGGCCGCGCTGGCGCTCGTCTCCCTGCCGCTGGCCGTCGGGCCTGTCAGGCGTATCCACGGGGGAGCGAGCGGCCGACAGTTGATCACCGTGCTCGGAGCGACGGGCCGGCTGCAGCTCGGCTTCGGCACCTCGTTCGCCGTCGGGCTGGCGCTGGGAGGCTGATGGCTCCCACGGAGGCAGCCGCTGGGTCTGATGGGCGCGATCCTCGGCGTCATCGTCCTCTGGCCACGTTGACGCTGGCCAGCCAGGCTCGCAGCAGCTCGACGAACACCTCGGGCTGCTCGAGGTGAGCGGCGTGCCCGGCACCGGGCACAGGTACGAACGTGGCGTTGTCTCCCATGGCCTGGACCATCCGCCGACCGATGGCGGTGAACCTCTCGTCGTGCTCGCCCGCCATGACCAGCACCGGCATGGCCAGCGAACCGAGCCGATCCCACAGTGGCTGCTGCGCTCCGGTACCGCAGCTGCGCAGGCTCCAGGCCAGGCCGTCGACGGTGTTGCGCCGGCGGTCGTCGAGGCCGGCGGCCCGGCTCGGCAGCGACGCGAACAGCGGCTGCGCCAGCCACTGCTGGAGGAAGGCATCGATCCCTTCCCGCTCCAGAGCGGTAGCCAGCGCGGCATCGGTATCCCGTCGAGCGGCGCGCGCCGCGTCGTCCTCGAGGCCTGCAGTGGCACCGATCAGGACCAGGCCGGGCACCATCTGGGGGTGGGACAGGGCGAGATGGAGCGCCAGGCGCCCACCCATCGAGTAGCCGACGTAGGTCCCGACTGCTCCCGCCTGTCCGAGCAGTTCCGCTCCCTCGAGCAGGTCGGCGCGAACGGCGGCCGATCCGCCGTGGCCGGGCACATCGACCAGGACTATCTCATGATCGCGGGCGAGACCCGGGGCGACTGTCGCCCACGACCGTCCGGTCTGGGTGAAGCCATGGACGAGCACGATGCGGGGCCCGCCCCCGAGGGTCTCGGTGTGGAGCACCACCCGCTCAGGATGAGACGTCGGCCGTGGCACTGATCACGACGAACACCACGAAGAGGACCGAGAGGGACAGGCCGATGATGCCGGTGACCAGACCAGCCGTGGCCAACCCGTTCGGGGCCCGACGTCTTTCTTTCACACCGAACACGACAGCCAAGATGCCGAGCACGATCCCGAGACCGAAGAACCACCAGAGCACGATGGAGCAGATGCCGAGCACCATCGAGGCGATGGACAACCCGCTCGTGGACCGGCCCGCCGGGTGGTACCCGGGCGGCGGAGGTGGTGGCGCCCCGTAGCTCATAAGGGGCCGATACTAGGAGCGCTCTGGGCCGCCGGCTCAGGGCGCAGAGGCCGCCTCGAGCTCGGCCACCCGTTCCAGCACCCGTAGGAAGACCTCGGGGTCCTGCGCGCCGGGAACGACCCACGCGTCGTCGAAGAGATAGGTCGGCACGGCGGTCATACCCAGTTCGACCGCTCGCTGGAGCTGTTCCTCCACCTCCTGCCGTCCGGCGTCGGAGTCCAGGCAGGCCCGCACCTCGTCCGCGTCGAGTCCGACGTCGGCCGCGAGCTCGGCGAGTGCGTCCGGATCGCCCACGTCGCGACCCTCGCAGAAGTAGGCGCGGAGCAGCCGCTCCTGGACAGCCTCCTGCACACCGCGCTGCTCGGCCAGCCAGAGCAGCCGGTGGGCCAGGAGCGTGTTGGACCGCACCGCGTGCTCGAGGTGGAAGTCCAGGCCGGAGTCCGCGGCGATCCGCGTGACGTGGTCCACCAGGCTCGCCGCGTGCTCGGCCGAGCCGAACTTGCGCTCGTACACCTCGCTGACCGGCCGCGCCACGCCTGGCGGTGCGGTGGGGTCGAGCTGGAAGGCGCGGTAGGAAACGCGCACGTCGTCACGCCCTGGGAACTGGGCCAGCGCCTCCTCGAAGCGGCGCTTGCCGATGTAGCACCACGGACAGACGACGTCGGACCAGATCTCGACCTTCACGGTGGTGCACGATACGGGGATGGGTCCTCCAGTGACGGCGGCCGCGACGTTCTGTGCCACATTGGCCGACGAGGCCGTCCGGGCCGGGATCGCCCATGTGATGCTGGCGCCAGGCTCCCGCTCGACGCCGTTGGCCCTGGCCCTCGCCAGTCGGCCCGAACTGCGCCTGCACGTGTTCCACGACGAGCGGTCGGCCTCGTTCGCGGCGTTGGGGGTGGGGTCGTCCAGTGAGCGCCTGGCGCTGGTCGTGTCCACCAGCGGCACGGCCGCGGCCGAGATGCACGCGGCCGTCGTCGAAGCGCACCAGGCCGAGATCCCCCTTGTCCTCTGCACGGCCGACCGCCCGCCCGAGCTCCGGGAGGTGGCGGCGCCCCAGACCATCGACCAGATCGGGCTCTACGGTGCCGCGGTCCGCTTCGCCGCCGATCTGGGGGTACCGGACGAGGCCATGGCGCCCCGATGGCGCTCGATGGTGTCCCGCGCGTTGGCTGACGCGGCCGGTCCCTGGCCGGGCCCGGTCCACCTCAACCTGCCCTTCCGCGATCCCCTCGTCGGCGTCCCGGATGGGCTGCCACCGGGCCGGCCGGACAGCGCGCCATGGCACCGCGTGGCTGCGGGCCGTCGGGTGCTCGATCCCGAGGCTCTCGACGCTCTGGCCGGCCGGCTCGATCAGCCGCGCGGCCTGATCGTCGCCGGCGCCGGAGCGGGCGACCCGGGGGCCGTGCACGATCTGGCCGCGGCAGCCGGCTGGCCGGTGCTGGCCGACCCCCGGTCCGGCTGCCGCCTGCCCCGTCCCCACACCGTGGCCACCTTCGACGACCTTCTCCGCCACCCCGGCTTCGCGTCTGACCACACGCCGAGTGTGGTGCTCCGCCTCGGTCGCCCACCGGCCTCGAAGATGCTGGCCCAGTGGCTGGCGGCCTCGGGGGCGGACCAGGTGCAGGTGACGGCGTCGGCGGCCTGGGTGGACCCGGAGGGCACGGCCGGGCAGCGCCTGGTGGTGGATCCGTCGGCGCTCTGCCGGGACCTGGCCAAGCAGCTCGCCGCCGGGGCTCGGACGCCCTGGGCGGCACGATGGCGTTGGGCCGAGGAACGGGCGCAGCACGCCATCGCGTCGGTGCTGGCCGATGCCCGACGTCCGACCGAACCCGGTGTGGCTCGCGCGCTCGTCGCGGCACTGCCGGCCGGCGCGACGTTGGTGGCGTCGTCGTCCATGCCGGTGCGCGACGTGGAGTGGTACTCGGCGCCGCGGGACGGGCTGCGCCACCTGGCCAACCGGGGCGCCAACGGCATCGACGGGGTCGTGTCCACTGCAGTCGGCGTGGCGCTGGCGTCCGCGGCCCCGACGGCGCTGTTGATCGGCGATGTCGCCCTGCTCCACGACAGCAACGGCCTGCTCGGGCTGAGCGGGCGGGAAGCCGACCTCACGATCGTGGTGGTCGACAACGACGGCGGCGGCATCTTCTCCTTCCTCCCGCAGGCGGCGGAGGTCGAGCGGGACCGGTTCGAGCAATTGTTCGGGACCCCCCACGGCACCGACCTCAACGCGCTGGCCGCGGCGCACGGGCTCCCCTTTGCGGGGGTGGACGACCTCACAGCACTGGCCGAACTCGTCGGCGACGGTCCTCGCCTCCTGCGGGTCAGCACGGACCGGGCCGAGAACGTCGCTGTCCACCAGGCCATCCACGGCGCCGTCGCGGAGGTGTTGACCGGCGCATGAGCCATGTCGTTCGTGTCCGCTGGGCCGTCGGGTGAGGGCCGGGGATGCTGGCGATCGGAGGTCCGCCCGCCTACGATGAGTGCTCGAGTGCGGACCGGGCGGATCTCATGGATGGGGTGGTCGGGAAGACAGGACCTCATGCGTCGCGTCCACGTTGATCCCAGGGTGCGGCCCGTACTGGTGGCGGCAGTGCTCGGTGCCGGCGTGCTCGCGGTGCTCCCGGGGAGCGCCGGGGCGCAGGAACCACCGGCGCCGACCCCGTTGCCGGCCGAGTCCGGTGCAGGCCGGCGGGTGGTCTACGACATGGGCGCCATGCACGTGTGGCTGGTCGAGGCCGACGGCACCGTCGCCCGCGACTACCCGGTCTCGGGCCACAAGGCTCGCAAGCAGCCCGGCACGGGCGAGTTCTGGGTCTACTCCAAGTCGCGCCACACGGGCGTGGCCAACAGCCCGACGCGCATGGAGTTCATGGTGCGCTTCGCCTATGGCAACAGCACGGGGACGTCGATCGGCTTCCACAGCATCCCGACCAAGCACGG
>DASTFY010000104.1:0-7765 GCA_035719525.1 Acidimicrobiales bacterium | reverse complement strand
GCCGTTGGTGCCGAGCTCCTTGATGGCTTCCTGGCTGGCGACGGGGCCGCCCGGGATGGTCTGCTGCGCACCCGCGATCGTGTCGACGACCTGATCGTGCAGCGCGACGTTCTGGATGGCTCCGCCGGCGATCAGGATCACGGCGCCGATGATGGAGATGGGCAGCAGGATGCGGACGCAGCCGCGCACCAGATCGACCCAGAAGTTGCCCAACTCGCCGGTGTTGCGGCGGGCGAGCCCTCGCACGAAGGCCATGGCGACGGCCATGCCGACAGCGGCGGAGACGAAGTTCTGCACCGTCAGGCCGGCCATCTGTACGAGGTGCCCCATGGTCGACTCGCCGGCATAGCTCTGCCAGTTGGTGTTGGTGACGAAGCTGATGGCGGTGTTGAACGCCACCTTGGGCACCACGCCGGGGAAATCGTTCGAGAGCGGTAGCGACGCCTGCAGCCGCTGGAACAGGTACAGCGCGAGGACGGAGACGGCGCTGAACGCGAGGAGCGACATCGCGAAGACGTTCCAGCGCTGCTCCCTCTTCGGATCGACCCGCAGGATGCGGTACACCACCCGCTCGACCGGTCCGAAGAACCGGTCGCCGGGCGCCTTGTCGCTCCCGTAGACCTTCGCCATGTACCGACCCAGCGGGCCGATGCTGGCGAGGAGGACGAGGAGAAGTACGCCGTACGAAACGAACGCGGCGGCGGACATCAGAAGCGCTCCGGGAACACGATTACCAGCACGAGGGTCACGAGCAGGGCCGCGGCGATGGCGAGCGCGACGTAGTTGTCGACGGTCTGCGAGGCAACGAGCCAGGTCATTGCGCCACTACCTCGGGCTCATCGGCCACGACGACGTCCGGCGTCTCGCTGCCCGGCGCGTCTGGGCCGATGATGCGGTCGCACACGCGTACGTACCCGACGCAGAGCGCGAAGAACGCGACGACGATGGCGATGAACACGAGGTCAGTCACGGGTGGTCCTTTCCCAGAATTCCGACGGAATGCCCTACGAGATGTGGCCGATGCGATCCGGCGAGCGCTCGATGGCGATGGCCAGCAGGTCGGCGAGGGCGACGGCGACACGCCGCTCGTCCAACGACACGCCCCGGCCCGGCGTCGCCACGATGTCGACGTGGCCGAGCACGCCCTGCCCTGCGACCACCGGGATCGAGGCCGTCTCGGGGAGTTCGAAGCCGCGTGGGGTCCAGCGCGACAGGGTCGGGACGACCCGACCGGTCCGCGTGAGCAACGGCACGTCGGCCGCACCGGCGCCAGGGACGAAGCGGGCCGAGCGCAGGCCCAGCTCCTGCACGATGCCGTCGCGGACGGCGATCCACGTGTCGTCCACCGTGGCATCCGAGGCCAGCATGGCCACCACGCTCTCGAGGCGATGAGCTCCGGCGGCCTGCGTCACGCCCTCTCGGCGCGTCCGCTGACGCAGGAGGGCCAGCTCCCCGACGGCCAGGCCGAGGATCAGCAGGAGCGCCACCGTGATGACGTCCTCCCTGTCCGTCACCCGCAGCGTCAAGTAGGGCCGGGTGTGGAAGAAGTTGAAGCTGGTGGCGGCCACGAGAGCGGCGGTGACGCCAGCGATGCGCCCCCCGAAGGCGGCGGCGGCCACGACGAGGGCCACGAGGATGAGCGCGATGTTCGTGGTCCCCAGGGTGTCGCGGACGCCGACCAGGGTTCCGGCGACCAGGATGATGGCGATGGCGGAGGCGCACGCCCAACCGATGCCCTCAGTCCGTTCGTCGTCGCGCCGTTCGTCGCTGGGTTGATCGGCCATGGCTCCGGTGTACCGCCAGGTAGTGCCCCATGACATCGCTCTTGACGCCTTCTTGACGGCGGACGAACAGACCTTGACGCGGTCCTGTCGGGGTTGCGCTCGGCCATGCCGCGGGTAGGAAGGATGGGTGGATTCGCTCACGCCCGCCATCGAGCTCGGCCTGGCCTACGAGCTCGAGCGTGTGGCGGGCGCCGATCGCCTGCTGGTCGCCAGCGACTTCGACGGCACCCTCGCCCCGTTGGTGGACGACCCGGCGAGGGCCCGGGCGCTGCCGGCGGCCGAGGCCGCTCTCATCAGGCTGGCGGCCATGGCCGCCACAGAGGTGGCGCTCGTATCGGGACGGAGCATGGCCAGCCTCCGAGCCGGCGTCGGTCTCCTCAATGACCACGTCACCCTGGTGGCTGGGCACGGCATCGAGTGGGAGGATGCCGCGCCACTGCCGGAGGAGACGGCACAGCTCGATGCGCTGGTCCGCTCGCTGGACGACGTCACCGAGGACTTCCTCGGTGCGTGGGTGGAGCGCAAACCCTTCAGCGCCGTGGTGCACCTGCGCTGCGTACCTCCGGAGAGCTTGTCGGAGGCCCACGATGCGGCGCTGGCCGTGGTCCGGTCAGGCGACCATCACGTCCTCCAAGGCCATGGCGTCGTGGAAGCGCTCGTCCGCGCACCGGCCAAGGGAGTGGCGCTTCAGGCGCTCCGCAGCAACCTCGAGGCCGACACGGTCGTCTACCTGGGCGATGACGTCACGGACGACACCGCCTTCGCGGTGCTGTCCGAGACCGATCTCGGCATCAGCATCGGCCCGACGCCGACACAGGCCGAGTTCCAGGTCGCCTCGCCCCGGGCGGCAGCCGACGTCCTGGCCCAGCTGGCCGAAGCTCGCGCCCGCTGGCTCACGGGCTGACCGCGACGACCGCGGTGCCCACCACCCGATCCGCGGCCAGGTCGTCCAGCGCTCGATCGGCGATATCGAACGGGTACACGGTGACCTCGGGCCGCAGCGGGATCGTCTCGGCCAGGCCGAGCAGCTCGTCGCCGTCCGAGCGGGTGTTGGCCGTGACGCTGGTGAGGGTCCGCTCCTGGAACAGGTGGTGGCCGTAGGAGAGCGACGGCACGTCCGACAGGTGGATGCCGGCCACGGCCAGGGTCCCGCCCCGGTCGAGGGCGGCGAGGGCGACCGGCACCAGCGTGCCGGCCGGTGCGAACAGGATGGCGGCGTCCAGTGGCTCGGGAGGCGGAACGGCGACGTCCTGTGCGCTCACCGCGCCCAGCCGGAGAGCCAGCGCCCGCGCGTCCGGGGCGCGAGTGAACACGTGGACCCGGGCCCCATGGTGGAGGGCCACCTGGAGGGTCAGGTGAGCCGAGGCACCGAAGCCCCACAGGCCCAGGCTTCCTCCCGCCGGCAGGCGCGACCGGCGGTAGGCCCGGTAGCCGATGATCCCCGCGCAGAGCAGCGGCGCGGCGTGAACGTCGTCGAAGCCGGGTGGGAGCGGGTAGGCGTAGGCCTCCGGTGCCACCGCCAGCTCGGCAAACCCGCCGTCGTCGTCCCAGCCGGTGAATCGGGGGGCCAGGCACAGGTTCTCGGCGCCCCTCAGGCAGAAGCGGCACCGCCCGCAGGTGGCGCGCAACCAGGCCACACCGATGCGATCGCCGACCGTGAAGCGGCTCGTGCCCGGGCCCAGCTCGACGACCTCCCCGACGATCTGGTGGCCCGGCACCACGGCCGGTCGCCGGGCTGGGAGATCGCCCTCCACCAGGTGCAGGTCCGTCCGGCAGACGCCACAGGCCCGCACCCGGACCAGCACCTCGCCCGGCCCCGGCTGGGGCGGGGGCCGTTCGACGAGGCAGAGGCCGCCCGGGCCCGGCTCGGGCCCGCCGACGACCCACGCCCGCATGGCCGGCCTCACGGCTCGACGATCACGACGGGGATCTCCCGCGAGGTTCGCGACTGGTAGCCGCCGTAGCCCTGGTACGCCGCGACAACGCGGGGCCACAGGTCCGCCTTCTCCTCCGGCGAGGCGACGCGAGCCCGCATCGGGCGCGTCCGACCGTCCATGGTGACGGTGACGTCAGGGTTGTCGCGGAGGTTCAGGAACCAGGCCGGGTGGCGGTCGTCGCCGCCATAGGAGGCCACGAGCACCAGGCGCTCGCCGTCACGCACCGGCACGGTGAGCATGGTGGAGCGGGGCTGCCCGGACTTCCGGCCGACCGTGGTGAGAACGAGCACCGGCATTCCTCCGAAGCTGCCGAGGAGCCGCCCTCCGCTGGCGCGGAACACGGCCTCGTGGGCGCCGGTCACGACGCGGGCCATCAGGTCCTTGCCGTTCATGGGGCCAGACTACGGCGGTGCCCTTCGTGGACCGGCTCCGGGCCGCCGTAGGGCCGGCCCACGTACTGGTCGAGCCCGACCTGACCGCCGGCTACTCGGTCGACTGGACGGGCCGCTTCATCGGCGCGGCCGCGGCGGTGGTGCGCCCGGCATCGACGGAGGAGGTGGCCGAGGTCGTCCGCGCCTGCTCGGCCGACGGAGTGCCCCTCGTCGCGCAAGGCGGGAACACCGGCCTGGTGGGTGGCGGCGTTCCGCTCCACGGCGAGGTGGTGATGAGCCTCACGAGACTCGACCACCTGGAGGAGGTCGACGTCGCCGCGTCTCAGGTGACGGCGGGGAGCGGGGTGACGCTGGCCCGGCTGCAACGCCATGTCGACGCCTGCGGTCTGGCCTTCGGCGTCGACATCGGCCCGCGCGAGACCTGCACGCTCGGTGGGATGATCGCCACCAACGCCGGCGGGATCCACGTGGTCCGCTACGGGACGATGCGGGCGCAGGTCGCTGGGATCGAAGCTGTGCTCGGCGACGGCAGCGTGGTTTCGCACCTGTCCGGGCTGCCGAAGGACAACACCGGCTACGACCTGGCCGGCCTGCTCACGGGGAGTGAGGGCACGCTCGGGATCGTCACCGCGGCGCGCCTGCGGCTCGTCCCCCGCCTCGAGCATCGGGTGACCGCCGGCCTGGGCTTCGCCGGGATCGAGGAGGCCGTCGCCGCCGTCGGGGCGTTGCGTCGGCTGCCTTCGCTGGTGGCCGTGGAACTGGTCCTCGCCGACGGGGTCGCCCTTGTCGCCTCGACCCTGGGGCTGGAACCGCCGCCGGCTCTCCTGGCGCCTGCGGCACTCATCGTCGAGGCGGCGGGTGACGCCGACCCGCTCGACGACCTGGCCGCCGTCGTCGAGGGCCTGTCGATGACGGACGAGCCGGTGGTGGCGGCCACTCCGGAGTCGCGCCGGCGCCTGTGGCAGGTCCGGGAAGGGTTCGCGGACGCCATCAACCGCCTCGGGCCGCCGATCAAGCTCGACGTGTCCGTGCCCCTGGCCCGCATCGCAGCAACCGTGGCGGCATTGCCGGCCCGGCTTCCCTCCGAAGCCCGGCTCGTGGTCTTCGGCCACCTCGGCGACGGCAACCTGCACGTCAACGTCACCGGGGTGGCTCCGGAGCAGGCCGCCGAGGTCCAAGCCGTCGAACAGGCGGTGCTGGAGGTGGTGGTCGCAGCCGGTGGCAGCATCTCGGCCGAGCACGGCATCGGCACGGCGAAGGCCCGCTACCTGCACCTGTGCCGCTCGCCGGCCGAGATCGCGGCCTTCCGCGCCATCAGGGGCGCGCTCGACCCCCAGGGCATCCTCAACCCCCACGCCGTGCTCCCGCCCGCCTGACCCGCTCGTGAGACCTCGGCGCGCCCCGGTGTGGCCCGCGGTCCGTCGGTGAGCCTCGTCCGAACGCTCAGGGATCAGAGCTCGGGGTAGGCGCGGAGCTCGACCAGGAGGTCGTCGGGGTCACGGACGTAGATGGAGTGAGCGACGCCGCGGGCGCCGAAGCGCGGGCCCTCGGACTCGACGACCAGATCGGGTCGATCGCGTGACTCGGCCAACTCGGCCCCGGTGACCACGAAGCAGATGTGGTCGAGGTGGCCGCGGCCTCCGTCGCGTCCGGGAATCAGGTCGATGATCGTCTCGGCCGAAATCCTGAGCGACGGGAAGGGAACCTGCCCGGCGCGCCACTCGTCGACCCGCACCGGTTCGAGGCCGAGGTGGCGCTGATACCACTCCAGGGTCGCCTCGACATCGGCGACGACGAGGACCAGGTGATCGAGGCCCGAGGTTCTGGCCACGCGCCCATGTAACCACTTGCCGCGGCGGTACGCTCTCTGGCGACGGGAGGACAGGCAATGACCAGAAGGCTGGTTTCGGTCGCCCTCATCGCCGCCGGGCTGGTTGGCCTGGCCGCGTGCGGGCCACCGTCCAACGTTCGCTACGTAGATCGTGGGTTCGCGATGGCGACGCACACGGCGGACATCACCTATGCAGTGGCGCCCCACCTGGTGACCGGCGCGCCGGTCACGTTGAAGCTCGACGTCTTCGAACCCGCCGGGGACACCGCCCGCAGCCGTCCCGCCATCGTCTGGGTGCACGGCGGCGGCTTCCAGAGCGGGAGCCGCGCCAGCACCAACCCCGTCGCCCAGGAGTACGCGGAGCGGGGCTACGTCACCTTCTCGATCGACTACCGACTCGACAGCGGCAGCAAGTGCCTGGAGGTACAGGCCGGCACCATCACCGATCCGCAGCAGCTCGCCATCGAGACGGCACGCTGCCGAGCGGCCATCATCGGCGCGCAGCACGACGCCCAGGCCGTCGTGCGCTGGGTGAGGGCCAACGCTTCCACGTATCGCGTCGACCGGAATCGGATCGCGATAGCCGGGTTCTCGGCCGGCGCGGCGACGGCGCTGCACGTCGCCCACCGGTCCGACAGCCCGGGCATCGTCGGCAACGCCCTCGCCGAGGATTCGCGCGTCCAGGCCGCCCTGTCGGCGTCGGGCTGCAACTACCTGCCCGAGTCGATCGACGGCGCGGACGCGCCCGTCCACCTGGTACACGCCGAGTGGGACTTCTTCGTGCCGTTCTCCTGCGCGCAGAGCGTCGCCCAGCGAGCGCACGCGGCTGGCGCGGTGGCCGACACGCTGTTCTACTCCAACGATCCTGCCCACGCCGACTGGCTGTATGCCGTGCACAAGAGCGAGATCGACGCGGCCTGGACGGCCTTCCTCGTGCGGCACCTCGGCCTCTAGGAGTGCTCTGAGCACCGTTTGCCCGGGATTCACCTCGGGTATATTGCGGCAGTGTCGACGCCGGAGGAACCGGGCGAACGGGTCAACAGAGAGCTCATCGAGCTGCTCAACGAGTTGCGGGTCGCCCTACCAGGCGCCCAGGTGTTGCTGGCCTTCCTCCTGACCGTGCCGTTCACGCAGCGCTTCGAGGAGCTGGACGCCTGGGACCGGCGGATCTACATGCTCGCGGTCCTGTCGGTGGCCGTGGCCTGCCTGCTCCTGATCGCCCCTTCGGCCCACCACCGCATGCGGTTCCGCCAGGGGGCCAAGCTGGACATCATCCGGACGGCCAACGCCTGCGCGCTCGCCGGGCTGTTGCTCCTCGCCGTCGGTGTCGGCGCGTCCGTTTACCTCGTAGCCAACCTGTTGTACGGCGAGACGTTCGCCGCCGTCGTGGGAGGCGCGCTGGTGGCCATCACGCTGCTGCTGTGGTTCGGGCTACCGCTGCGCTTCGGGCGCGACGAGCAGCCGCGTGGCGAGGATCCGCCCGGCGCGAAGCCGTCCGAGGCCGAGGTCGCCGAAGAAGTACGCGTCAGTTGAGCCCGAAGACCGGGTCGTCCGCGATCGAGCTGCGCCCCGGGTCTCCCGCGTGGCCCAGCAGCGGGGTGACGCCGAGCATCTCCTGCACGCCCTTCAGCGTCGAGTAGTGGTTGTACTGGACATTGGTCGTCCCGCCCGCCTTCGTGTAGGGCGAGACGACGATGAAGGGCATCTTGGTCGACTTGGCGTTTGCCTCGTCGAAGGCGATGATGATCACGCTCGTGCCCGCCAGGTACTGCGGTGATGCGAGCAGGCTCGGGATGAAGTCCCGGGCCCACGCGTCGCCGG
>DASTFY010000103.1:0-7645 GCA_035719525.1 Acidimicrobiales bacterium | reverse complement strand
GGGTCGCTGGCCGGCACGCACAAGGGGCGTTCTGCGGTCATCGGCGCCATCCAGGCGTTGCTCGCCCGCACGAGCGTCCTGGCGCCGGAGGTCGAGGTGCTCGACCGGCTGGTCTCCGGCGACCGGGTGGCACTGGTCCTTCGCGAGGCCGTCACCCGCGACCGCACACGGCTGGAGCTGCGCAGGGTCAACCTCTACCGGGTCGAGGACGGCAAGATCGCCGAGATCGACGTCTTCGAGGCCAACCAGTACGAGGTCGACGAGTTCTTTGGGTGATCGGCGCCGACGGGTCAGCCCCGTCGAGCATCGTTTGTGTCGACGTATCCCGCGCTCAGCGCGGAAGTCTCCGACACAAGTCACCCAGGCGGCAGGAGCTCGTCCGTGCGGGTGTCCCGGCGGACGGTGTGCCAGCGGCGACAGCCGGCCTCGTGGAACCAGCGCTCGGTGGAAGGCCCTTCGGCGTTGTCGAGCATCCAGGCCCAGTCCAGGTCGCGCTGGCCACGGTCGGTGATGTGGGCGGGCACATGGGGCTGCTCTCCGCCGAAGCGGAACTCCTCCACCGGCCGGGGTCCGCAGGTCGGGCACGTGAGCCAAAGCATCAGCGGGTACCGGCCGAGCTGGGGTCGGCCATCGCGGCCTCCCGGGCGAAGCGATCCAGCCCGAACCCGGCGATCATGGCCGGCGTCTTGCCGGTGGCGATCAGCTCGGCCAGCTGCTCGCCGGCGGCGGGGATGGCCTTGAAGCCCCACGTCCCCCAGCCCGTCGAGAGCAGAAAGCCGTCGACGCCGCTCTCACCCAAGATGGGCGAGAAGTCGAGCGACACGTCGCACACCCCCGCCCATTGCCGTAGGACTCGCAGGCCAGCCAGGAACGGCAGGACGGTGATCGCCTTGCGGGCGCAGGCCTGGAGGTAGGCGAACGTCGTGCCGCTGGAGTAGCTGGGCTGGCGGTCGAACTCGGCGCCGATGAGCATCTGGCCGCGGGCGGTCTGGGACACGTAGAACACGAGATCGTTGGAGCTGACGATGGGCTCGAACTCGCGGGTGTAGCCGTTGGTGACGAAGGCCTGCAGGGTGTGTGTGCGGATGGGCAGGCGCACGCCGGCCCAACCGGCTACGCGGGTCACGTGGCCACCCACCGCGCTGAGCACAGTGCCGGCGGCGATGGGCCCGGTCGCCGTCTCCACGCCCGTCACCCGGTCGTGCTCGACGCTCAGCCCGGTGACCTCGAGGCTCTGCAGCACATGGACGCCCAGCCGCATCGCGCCCTGCGCGTACGCCCACACCACGCGATCGTGCCGGGCGGTGGCGGCGTCGACGTGGTACGAGGCACCGAGCACCGGGTAGCGACCGGCGCCGTGCAGGTCGATCTCGGGGCAGATGCGGGCGATCTCCTCCGGGCCGACGTAGGACGTGTGCGCGCCACAAGCGGTGTTCAACAACGCCCGGGACCGCTCGGTACGCGCGGCGGTGATCGAATGGGCCAGCCAGAGCTGCCCCTTGGTCGAGTGCATGATGTCGGCGCCGGTCTCGTCCTCCAGCTGCTGGTACAGCTCCAGGCTGTGCTGGTAGAAGCGGACGGCCTCCGGCAGCCCGTAGTTGGCACGGATGATCGTGGTGTTGCGGCCGGAGTTGCCCGAACCGATGTACCCGCGCTCCAGAACGGCGACGTCGGTGATGCCGTGGCGAGTGGCCAGGTGGTACGCGGTCGACAGGCCGTGCCCTCCACCTCCGATGATGACCACGTCGTAGGACCGCTTCGGCTCGGGCGCGCCCGGCCAGGTGAGGTCCAGCAGCGTCTCGACGAACTCGTTCACGCCAACCTCGCCTCCAGCTCGGCGGCGTACGCCGCCAGGCACAACAGCAGCGCCGAACCGTCCTCCCGCAGCCACAGCTTGGCCGGTACCGCCGCCACCAGACCCTGGGCCAGGGTCGGGCGCGGGGCCGGAGGCTGCCATTCCACGTGGCCGACCAGCAGCGCCCGGACGGCCGGCGGGTCCAGCTCCCACCCGACGAAACCGGTCTCCGGCTCCACGATGGCGTCGGGGTCATCGAGGGCAGGCTGCTCCCCGCCCGACAGGACGAGCAGGTCGTCAGCGGCGATCCGCAGCGCCACCCCTGCCCCCGTCCGCGCCTCGAGCGCGTCGAGCGCCGGCGGTGCCGCCACCACCCGCCAGCCGGCGAACGGCTCAGGCTCGCGCACGGGATCCCTCCGGGTCGTAGAAGGGAGTCGAGGACGTCGTGGCCGAGCGACCGTCGATCTCCACGACGCTCGGGAACGGTCGGTGCCGCAGCCAGCCCAGTAGCACGGCCTGTTCGAGGATCGGTGAGTCGAAGCTCGACGTGACCACGCCCACCACCTCGCCCTCGTGGAGGATGGCGCTGCCCTCGAACGGCGCGGGGCTGGGCATGGTGAAGGCGTGGAGGCGCCGGTCGTCGGGCAGTGGCGCCGTCCGCTCGAGCGCGCTGCGGCCCAGGAAGTCGGCCTTGTCCATCTTCACCGCCCACTCCATGCCCACGCGGCGAGGCGAGCTGTCCAGCTCCGTGTCCTGCCCCACGATCACGTGGCCCTTCTCCAGCCGGAGCCCGAACAGGGCTTCCAGGCCATGGGGTCGCACACCGAGGTCGGCGCCCTCGTGCAGCAGCGCCTGCCACAGCTCCGCCGAGGCGTCGATGGGATGGTGCAGCTCGAAGCTGGCCTCGCCGGTGAAGGACAGCCGCATCACGTGGCAGTCGATCCCGGCCACCGGCAGGCGCCTGTGCTGGAGGAAGCGGGGCGGCTCGTCGACGCCCAGGCGACGGAGCAGCTCGGCCGCGCTGGGGCCGGTGACGTTGATGGCGCCGAGCGACATCGTGCGGTCGAGCACGTGGACCCGCAGCCCCCACGTCTCGATCCAGTCCCGTACCCACATCTCGGCCGCCGATGCTCCGCCGGAGGTGAAGGTGAGGGTGAAGCGGGCGTCGTCGTCCCGGCAGATCATGCCGTCGTCGGTGATGTGGCCGCGCTCGTTGAGCACAAGGGCGTAGCGCGATCGGCCCAGACGCAGGTCGTGGACGTGGTTCGGGTACAGCCGCTCCAGCGCCTCCACCACGTCGGGCCCGGACACCACCATCTTCCCGAGGGTCGAGACGTCGCCGATGCTCACCGCTCGCCGCACCGCCCAATACTCCGCGCCCAGGTCGCCGTAGGACCACGGGCGCCACCAGCCGCCGAAGCGGTCGAGCTGCGCGCCCAGCCGGTGGTGCTCGCCGTGGAGCGCAGTGCGCCGGAAGGCGTCGACGTGGTAGCCCGCGGCGGCCTCGCCCAGGGTCAGCTGGCGTGCCGCCGGTCGGGCGGTGAAGGGCTCGGCCGGCCGGCCCGAGCGTTGCGCCACCCACGAGCGGAGGTGCGGGAGACAGGCGCTGCCCTGGCAGGTGCCGGTGCCGCACAGGCTGGCCCGCTTCACCAGCTCGAGCTCCCGGAAGCCCCGGGCCCACACGGCCTCCAGGTCCTCGACGGTGGTACCCGAGCAGGGGCAGATGACGCCCTCGACGGGGGGCGGCGGCAGTTCGTGCGCGCTCGCCGCCGAGCCGACCACCCGCACCGCCAGGTCGGGCGCGATCCGGGCCAGGATGTCGCGGGGCGACGAGCCGAGCCCGAAGATGGCCGTCGCGCAGCCGTGGCGGACGACATCACCGTCGTGTTCGACCACGACGGCCGATATCCGGCCGTTGCCCTCCAGCCGGGCCAGCCGGCCGGGGACGGGGCGGCACGGCACGCCTTCGGGCGGCGTGCCGATGGCCACCGCGTCGGGCAGCACGACGCCGGCGGTGTGCGCGACGGCGGCTGCTCCCGCCGTGTACAGCCCCCGTAGGCGGGTGCCGGGGCACACCGGGTGCAGCTCGGCGGCACCAGTGGCCAGCACCACCTCATGCGCGTGGAGATGGACCAGCGTGACCGGGTCGGTGCCGGATCGCCGCACGATGACCGTGGGCCCGTGGTCGATGACGACCACCTCGTCGCCGCGGGCGGCGTCGAGCACGACCACCTCCCGACCAGCGGCCGACGCCGACGCCGCCGCGTCCTGGCCGGATGGCCCGTCGCCGACCACCACCAGCTCGGCCTGCTCGTGCCGTACCGACGGCTCGACCAGCGAGCTCGACCCGCCGAGCAGCGGCGGGGCATTGCCGTCGGGGTGCCGACGCACCACGACGCCGGGCCGGGCCGGTGTCTGGCAGGTCCGCACCCAGGCGACGCCGTCGACCTCGGCCACGCAACTCCCGCAGTCACCGGCCAGACACACCGTCCCGCCGTGGCCGGGATGCTCCCCGGCCCGGAGAGCGGCGAGCGCGATCGTGTCGCCCGCGACGATGGGCAGCCGCCGACCGTCGAGCTCGATCACGCCCGCATCCGCAGGCCCTCGGGATCCAGCACCGGCTCGTGCTGGAGGTGAGCCGGACAGCGGTGGCCGATGATCTCGATCTCGAAGCCGTCGATCCCTGGCGCCGATAGGGCCACGGGCACGTAACCGAGGGCCAGCGACAGCCCGCAGTGATGGGAGTAGGCGCCGGAGGTGACCCAACCGACGACCTGACCGTCGTGCCAGATCGGCTCGTCGCCGATGACGTCAGCAGGCTCCTCGGCGTGCGGCTCGACCACCAGCGTCACCAGCCGCCGCTCGGGGCCGGTGGCCATCTCGGCTTCGAGGGCGGCCCGACCGATGAAGTCGTGATCGAGCTTGAGGTAGCGGTCCATGCCCGCTTCGAGCGCGGTGTAGATGGGCCGGAACTCCCGGAACCAGGTGCCGAAGCTCTTCTCCATCCGCAGCGCCATCAGGGCCCGGAAGCCGAACAGGCGGATCCAGTGGGCCTGACCGACGTCCCAGAGCAGGTCGAACAGGGCCAACTGGTACTCCGGCGCCACCCAGATCTCGTAGCCGAGGTCGCCGGTGTAGGTCATCCGCCCCACCCACGCCGGGACCATGCCGATGTCGACCCGACGGAAGGCCATGAAGGGAAAATCCTCGGTGGCCAGGGAGGTGGCGGTGACGGACTGCAGCACGTGACGGGCCTGCGGCCCGGCCAAGGACAGCCCGACCAGGGAGAGGGCCAGCACCTCGAAGCGCACGCCCCCCTCAGCCGGCAGGTGGGCGAGGAACCAACGGGAGTGGTGGGTCTCGGCGGCCTGGGAACCGAACAGAAGGAACTGCTCGTCGCCGATGCGGGCGACGGAGAACTCGCCCACGATGCGGCCCTGCGGGTTCAGCATCGGCGTGAGCGCGATGCGACCCACCTTGGGCAGGCGGTTGGTGAAGAGCCCCTGCAGCCACGCCGCCGCTCCCGGCCCGCTCACCCGGTACTTGGCGAAGTTGGAGGTCTCGGTCAGGCCGACCCGCTCGCGCACCGCCGCGCACTCCTCGGCCACGAGCGGGAAGGCGTTCGACCGCCGGAACGTGACCTCCTCGACGGGCGCCTCACCCGCACGCTGGAACCACAGTGCATGCTCCAGCCCGAACGACGCCCCCCACACCGCGTTGTGCTCGGTGAGCCGACCGTGGATGGGTGTGGTGTGGAGCGGGCGGGCCGCCGGCAGCTCCTCGTTGGGGAAGGTGATGCGGAACCGCCGGCTGTAGTTCTCGCGGACCTTGGCGTTGGTGTAGGCGAGGTTGGCGTAGTCGCCGTAGCGGGCCACGTCCATGCCCCAGATGTCGAGGCCGGGGTCGCCTTCGGTCATCCACGTGGCCAGCGCCAGGCCCACGCCGCCGCCCTGGGACAGGCCGGCCATCACCGCGCACGCCACCCAGCAGTTGCGCACGCCACGGATGGGGCCGACCAACGGGTTGCCGTCGGGGGAGAACGTGAACGGGCCGTTCACCACCGACTTGATCCCGGCGGTCTCCATGGCCGGGTAGTGCTCGAAGGCGATCTCCAGCGACGGCGCGATGCGGTCCAGATCGGGTGGGAGCAGCTGCATCTCGAAGTCCCACGGCGTGTCCCGGGGCGACCATGGCACGCAGGCCTGCTCGTAGGTGCCGAGCAGCATCCCGCGCTGCTCCTGGCGGATGTAGATCTCGCCGGCGAAGTCGAGCGCCATGGGCAGTTCCCGGCCGGTCGCCTCGTTGTGCTCCTTCACCTCCGCCATGGGCTCGGTGACCATGTACATGTGCTCCATCGCCAGCACGGGGAGCTCCAGGCCGATCATCCGCCCGACCTCACGGGCCCACAGACCGCCGGCGTTGACGATGTGCTCGGCGTGGATCTCGCCGCGGTCGGTGACGACGTCCCAGGTGCCGTCGGCCCGTTGCCGGAGGTCGGTGACCATCGTGTGGCGGTAGACCTCCGCCCCCGCGTTGCGGGCACAGATGGCGTAGGCGTTGGTGACGCCGGTCGGGTCGACGTGGCCCTCTACCGGGTCGAACAGGGCGCCCACGAAGTACTGGTCCTCCATGAGCGGGAAGATGGCCTTGGCCTCGGCCGCGGTGATGATCTCCAGCTCCATGCCCAGGTAGCGGCCGCGAGCCTGGGCCATGCGCAGCCAGTCCAGGCGCTCCCGGGTGTCCGCCAGCATGAGGCCGCCGGGCAGGTGGATGGAGCAGTCCTGGCCGGAGGAGGCCTCGATCTGCTGGTACAGCTCGATGGTGTACTGCTGCAGCTTGGACACGTTCGGGTCGCCGTTGAGCGTGTGCATCCCGCCAGCCGCGTGCCATGTCGAGCCGGACGTCAGCTCCCGCCGCTCGACGAGGACGACGTCGGTCCAGCCGGCCTCGGTCAGGTGGTACAGCACGCTGGCGCCGACCACCCCGCCCCCGATGACCACCGCCTGCGCGGACGCCTTCACTCGCCACCCCTCTGTCGCATGGAGCGCCGAGGCTAGTGGTCGCGCACTGGCCCGCCGAGGGGCGCCCTGGCTACGGCCGCCGGACCCGAACGCCCGGCAACGAGGCGAAGTCGGCCTCGTCAGCCGTCACGACGGTCCTGCCCGTAGCCCGTGCGGTCGCGGCGATGATCAGATCGTGGGCACCCCGGGGTCGCCCGGAACGCCGCACAGCAACCAGAAGCTCGGTGTGCGCTCCCGCTACGGCGAGGTCGTAGGCGATCACGGGCAGAGCTGCGACGAGATCGCTCACGAACGCCTGTCGCACCCCGCGACGCCGCCCGCTGGCCGTGGCCACGCCGACGCCCAGCTCGGCCACGGTGATGGCGGCGATCGCCGGTTCGTCGTCGTCGGCGATCAGAGCATCTAGATCGGTGCTCGTCCGCTCGGCCCCGATGAGCACACTGGTGTCGAGGAGGAGCGCGGTCAGAACCGGTCCTCTACGACCAGGTGACGGCGAAGCCTCGCCAACTCGTCGGCCCACCCACGGTCGACGTGGTGTCGGCGCAGCAGCGCCTTCACGTCGGCGCCGCTGGCCACCGCGACCGGCTCCAGGTGGGCCACGGGTCGACCTCGCCGGATGATGGTGAACCGCTCCCGACGGTGCTCGACCGCGTCGAGCAGATCGGCGAAGCTCCGCGACGCCTCGGTCGCCGTGACATCCGGCATGCGATCAGACTATCAGATATGCTCCGCGCTCAGCTCAGTAGTCGGTGGGGACGCCCCCCTCGGCATGGCGGCGGGCGACGAAGTCCTCGAGTTCCTCGCGCACGGCGGGCTCCATGGCCGGCGG
>DASTFY010000102.1:0-15944 GCA_035719525.1 Acidimicrobiales bacterium | reverse complement strand
GCGGGTGATCGGCGTGCTGGCGCTCATCGGCCTTCCGATCCTGCTCCTGCTGGGCCTCGTCACCTCGCCCGAGGACGTCGAGATGGGCGACTCGGTGCGCATCATGTACGTCCACGTGCCGTCAGCGTGGCTGGCCTACCTGGCGTTCGGCGTCACGGCGCTGTGCTCGATCCTCTACCTCTGGAGACGCACCCGTAGCCTCACGTTGGATCGTTTCGCCGGAGCGTCGGCCGAGATCGGCGTCCTGTTCACCGGCCTGGCGCTCCTCACCGGCATGCTCTGGGGCCGGCCGACGTGGGGAGTGTTCTGGACCTGGGACGCCCGCCTCACCAGCACGGCGCTGCTCTTCCTCCTCTTCCTCGGCTACCTGGCCATCCGCCGCCTGCCCGCGCCGCCCGAGGTGCGGGCCAAGCGCGCCGCCATCGCCGGCCTGATCGCGTTCATCGACGTCCCCCTCGTCCACCTCAGTGTGGACTGGTGGCGTTCGCTCCACCAGGACGCCACCGTGGCCCGCCGCAATCTCGATGCCCAACTCGACGACACCATGCTGTTCACCCTGTTCTTCGCGCTGGCCGTCTTCACGCTGATCTACGTGTGGCTGCTGCTGCACCGTCAGCGCCAGCTCTGGCTGGAGGACCATCAGGGCGATGCCGCGCTCGACCGGGCCATCGCCGACCGCCGGGCCGAGGCGTCGGTGGCTGTCCCGTCCTCGGAAGCCGGGCCCGCGTGAACTACGCCGAGTACATCATCCCGGCCTACGTCGTGGTCGTGGGCGCCATCGCCGGCTTCACGGCGGTGCTGGTCGCCCGCGGGCGGCGGCTGGCCCGCGGCGTCCCCGATGAGGACAAGCCGTGGACCTGACGCCACGCACGGTCGTCGAGGTGGAGCCGTCGTCGGCGAAGCGCCGCCGTCGTTGGGCGCCGGCGGTCGTCCTGGCCCTGGTGCTGGCGGCGGTGGCGATCGTGCTCTTCCAGTTCCTGAGCAGCGCGTCGCTGTACTTCTGCAACGCCGACGAGGTGGGCGTGAAGTCCAGCTGCTCGGAGGGTCGACGTTTCCGGCTACAAGGCGAGGTCGGCGGACTCGACGAGTCCCTCAGGGACAGCGGCATCCTGGCGTTCACGCTGTCGTTCAACGACACCGCGGTGCCAGTGCGCTACCAGGGCGGCGAGCCGAGCGACCTGTTCCAGGCCGGCCGCGCCGCGGTGGTCGAGGGGAAGCTGGAGGACGGGACATTCTCGGCCGACCGGATCCTCGTGAAGCACGACAGCGAGTACAAGGCCGAGAACCCCGACCGCGTGCCTGCGTCCGAGCCGTGATGGCGCCGGGCCGATGAACGGCGCGCTCGGCATGGCCGGCATCGCGCTGGGCCTCGCCGCTTCGGTGCTGGGCGGCGTCACGCTCGTCGTCGGCCTGGCGAAGCACCGGCTGCGCCTGGTGCGCAGCGGCACCGTCTACGTCTGGCTGGTCCTGGCCGGCGCCGTGCTGGCCGTCATCGCCATGGAGCGGGCGCTGATCACCCGCGACTTCTCGCTGTCGTACGTGGCCGAGGTCGGGTCGTCGCGCACGCCGGCGCTGTACAACGTGGCCAGCCTGTGGAGCGCGCTCGACGGGTCGATCCTGCTCTGGACGATCATCCTGGCGCTCTACCTGGCCGCCACGTTGCTGTGGTTCCGCCGTCGCCTGTCCGACCCCCTGGTCACGTGGGCGCTCGTCGTGCTGTTCGCCATCTCGACCTTCTTCTTCCTGCTCCTCGCCGGGCCGGCCAACCCGTTCGGGGCGGTGAGCGGGGCGATCCCGCTCGATGGCCCCGGCCCCAACCCGCTGCTCCAGAACCACCCGCTCATGGTGATCCATCCGCCCATGCTGTACCTGGGCTACGTGGGGTTCAGCGTCCCGTTCGCGTTCGCCATCGGCGGGCTGATCACCGGCCGGGTCGGGGAGGGCTGGCTGCTCGACACCAGGCGCTGGACCCTCTTCGCCTGGGGCTTCCTCTCGGCTGGCATCGTGCTCGGTGCCTGGTGGAGCTACGAGGTCCTCGGCTGGGGCGGGGTGTGGGGATGGGACCCGGTCGAGAACGCCAGCCTGCTGCCATGGCTCACCGGGACGGCGTTCATCCACTCGGTGCTCGTCCAGGAGCGGCGCGGCATGTTGAGGGTCTGGAACCTCTCCCTGTTGGCGGCCACGTTCTGCCTCACCATCCTCGGGACGTTCCTCACCCGCAGCGGCGTCATCGAGAGCGTGCACGCCTTCTCCGACGGACCGATAGGTGTCTATCTGCTGATGTTCTTCGCCCTGGCCGCCGGGACGTCGATCGGGCTCATCGGCTGGCGGGGGGACCGGCTGCGCTCGCCCGGCTCGATCGACTCGCCGCTGTCGCGCGAGGGCGCGTTCCTGGCCAACAACGTGCTATTCGCGCTGTTCGCCTTCGTGGTGCTGCTGGGAACCGTCTTCCCGCTCGTGGTGGAGGCGCTGCAGGATCGGCGGCTCTCGGTCGGTCGGCCCTTCTTCGACCGGATGACCACGCCGCTCGGCCTGGCCCTGCTCACGCTGATGGCGATCGCCCCGGTCCTGCCGTGGCGCAAGGCGTCCGCCGAGCTCCTGCGCCACCGGCTCTTCTGGCCCGCGTGCCTGGGCGTCGCCTGCGTCGTCGTGCCGGTGCTGTTGGGCGCCGACGGACTGGCTCCGCTGCTGGCCTTCGGGCTGGGTGGGTTCGCGGCCGGCTCCGCGTTGCGCCAACTCGTGCTGGCCACCCGTCGCCAGGGTTGGCGGGGGCTGGTGGGCCGAGCCAACGGCGGGATGGTCGTGCACGTGGGCGTGATCATCATCGCCGTGGCGCTGGCCGCGCAGACCAGCTATCAGCGCTCGGGCGAGTTCCGGCTATCGCCGGGGGAGACCGCCACGTTCGGGGGCCACCGCTTCACGCTGCTGGACCAGGTGCGGGAGGACACGCCGGCCGCGGTGGTGCTGAAGGCCCGCATCCGCATCGACGACGGCCCGGTGCACGCCCCGGCCCGCCAGCAGTTCAAGGGCCGCGGCGACATCGTCGCCACGCCGTCCGTCCGCACCGGGCTGGCCGAGGACGTGTACCTGACGTTGCTCAAGCCGTCCACCGAGGACGACGCGCGGGTGACGTTCGGAGTGCGCCTCATGCCGCTCAGCCTGTGGTTGTGGACCGGTGGTGCGCTGATGGCCGTAGGCACGGTTCTGGCCGCCTTCCCCGGTCGGCGGCGCCGGCCCACCGATCCGGCGTCGGCGCCGATCATGTCGCGGCCGGCCGACGAGGTCGCGGCGCGCCAAGACGAGGCCGAAGCGGATCTGGTCGCGGTGCCCCGCCTCGGAGGCGCCGATGTCTGAGGTGCTGGATCCTCCGCCTCCCGCGGCCGCTGAGGCGCCGCGGCGGCCGGCTCGGCCGGCCCGGGCCATCGCCATCGGAGTCGCGGTGCTGGTGGCGCTGTTCATCGTGATCGCGGCCGCCGTCAAGGGTGGCGTCAAGGAGACGGCCGAGACCCCATTGCTCGGACTGCCCGCGCCGGTGGTGCAGACGACCACCATCGACGGATCGCCCTTCGACCTCGCGTCGCGGCGGGGCAGCTGGGTGGTCTTGAACTTCTTCTCGACCTGGTGCCGTCCCTGCGTCGAGGAGCACCCGGAGCTGGTCCGCTTCGCCGCCGCCGAGGCCGCCCGGCCCGAGGGGGCCGAGCTGTACAGCGTGATCTTCAACGACGACACCGACAAGGTCGAGAGCTTCTTCGCCGATCGGGGCGGCGCGTGGCCGAAGCTGACGGACCCGGATGGGCAGGTCCAGGTGGCCTTCGGCGTGGCCAAGTCGCCCGAGACGTGGATCATCGACCCGGCGGGAGTGGTGCGGGCTCGCATGATCAGCACCGTCACCGACGAGAGCCTGACCGAGCTGCTCGACGGGCTGCGGTCGGGGCTCGTGCCGGGCTCGTGAGCGCGCAGGTGGCTCGGTCGCGAGCGGCCTGGCTGGCGCTGGCCCTGATCGCCATCGTGGCCCTGGCGGTCGGCGTCTCGCGGACGGGCGGTGCCCGCACGCCCGAGGAGCGCATCGACGCCGTCGCGCGGACGATCAGGTGCCCGGTCTGCCCGGCGGAGAGCGTCTATGAGAGCCGCAACAGCGTGGCCCTCAACGTCAAGGCGGAGATCGCCCGACTGATCCGCTCCGGCCAGACCGACGACCAGATCCGCGCCGGCCTGGCCGCCCGCTATGGCGATGACGTGCTGCTGGTCCCCAGCACGAGGGGCATCGACGCCCTGGTGTGGGTGCTGCCGGTAGCCCTGCTGGTGGCGTGTGTCGCCGGGCTGGTCGTGGCCTTCCGGCGCTGGCGTCGCGCCTCCGACGTCGGCCCGCCGACGGAGGCCGACCGCGCGCTCGTGGCGCGGGCGCTGCGCCCGGACTCGGGATCGGATCCGTGACGGATCGGGAGCAGGAGCGGCTGGAGGAGGAGCGGCAGTTCCTCCTCGGCTCCCTCACCGACCTCGAGCGGGAGCACGAGGCGGGCGACATCACCGAGGGCGACTACCGCGCGCTCAAGGACGACTACACGTCCCGCGCCGCCGCGGTGCTGCGGGCCATCGAGGAAGGTCGCCGGCCCACCGACCGTCGCCCGTCGACCGGATCGGGTTCGCCCCGCCGCTGGAGTCGGACCGTCGGCATCTCGGCCGCAGTGGTCGCGGTGGCCATCGGAGCCGGCGTGCTCGTCGCCCGCTTCTCGGGGCAACGGCTGCCCGGTCAGACGATCTCAGGCGGTATCGCCGAGGACACCAACAGCCGCCTCGCACAGGCCAGGGCGCTCCTCAGCACCGATCCCAGCCGCGCGCTGGAGCTGTACACGCAGGTCAAGCAGGTCGATCCGGACAACGTCGAGGCCACCACGTACGCGGGATGGCTGCTCACCCTCCAGGCGGCCAACACGGGCAACGCCGAACTGGTCGTCCAAGCCGAAGGGCTGCTCGACGACGCCATTCGTCTCGATCCCGGGCGGGCCGATGCGCACTGCTTCAAGGCGGTGGTGCGCTTCCGCTTCCTGGACGATCCCGCCGCGGCGCGCCAGGCGGTCGACCGCTGCCAGGCGCTCAACCCCCCGGCCGCCCTGGCCACCGAGGTGGCCGGCCTGGCCGCCGAGATCGACACCGCCCTCGCCACGGCCGCCTCGCCCCCTCCGACGACAACGCCCTGAGCGCGTCATAACGCGAGGTGCGCGGCCAGAACGCGCCTTTCCGCGCTCCTGGCACACACTTCGCCTGCCACCAGTGTCTTCGACATCGCCGGCGAATCGCCGGCGAATCGCCGGACGAGGGGTCGATGGGGGCCGGACCAGGGGTCGGCGAGGGTCAGTCGGCTGGGGCCGCGGCTGGGCTACGGTCGTCGCCCATGTCTGATGTGCCGACGCCTGAAACGCCCGATTCACCTGCCACGCCGACTGGCTCGGCCCCCGAGACGCCCGAGTCACCTGCGACGCCGACCGGCCCAGCACCCGAGACCTCTGGCACGTCACCGACCCCGTCGCCCGCCGCGTCCGTCGCGCCCGCCGCTCCGGTGGCGCCGCCCAGCCCGCCGGGGGTGACCTACGGCGAGGTGCCGCGCACGCTGAACGACATCTTCTACAAGGTCTGGCCGAACATCCTGCTGGTGATCGTGACGTGCGGGATCTGGGCCTGCGTGTGGACGTACCGTACCCACGGGGACCTGAAGCGCTACAAGGGGGACGGCCTCGGCGAAGTGGCCGGCCTGCTCATCGCGCTGTTCATCAGCCCGGTGATCATGTTCACCGTGCCCTACGAGACGCAGCAGATGTACGAGCGGGATGGCCGGAAGAGCCCGGTGTCAACGCTGTGGGGCCTGTGGTTCCTGCTGCCCATCATCGGTAACTTCATCTGGTACTTCAAGGTCCAGGCCGCGCTGAACGACTTCTGGGTCAGCAAGGGGACGCAGCCGGCGGTCTGACCGCCAGCGAAATCAGAGCGGGGGAGGGACGGCGTGCGCCCGCACGACCACGCCGTCTTCCCGTTCCAGCACCCAGGTGCTGCCCTTGCGCCAGTCCGCCGCCCCTTCGACGATGGTTCCCCGGCGGGTCAGCGCCTCCATCAGGTCCTGGATCAGATCTCCATGGCTGCAGAGGACGCTGCTGTCGGGGAGCGCACGCATCAGCTCCAGGGCGGGTTCGAAGGGCATGGCTTCGTTGAGCCCCTCGACCACTTCGACCTCAAGGCCGAGCTTGCCGGCCAGCGGTTGGACGGTCTGCACGCAGCGCGTGGCCGGGCTGGAGAGGATTCGGCTGACGGCCTCGTGGACCAGCCAGGTGGCCAATCCCTCGGACTGCGCCCGGCCCGCCCTCGAGAGCGGGCGGAGGTGATCGGGGCCGTCCCACGCGTCGCGCTGGCCCGCCTTTCCGTGGCGTACCACGAACAGCCCCATAGAACCCGGGACGCTACTCCGGCCAGACTTCACGCGATGGGCTTCTTCGAACGCAATCGGCGTGACCTGATCGAGCTAGGCATCGACCCGGCCCGCCTTCCGCCCGGGCAGTACCGCACCGAACGGTTTCCCGTGCTGCACGTGGGCGACGTCCCCTCCTACGGTCCCGGCGAGTGGAGCCTCTCCGTCTCCGGTCTGGTCGACGCACCGTTCACGCTCGGGCTGGACGAGCTCCGGGCGCTGCCGTCGGTCACCGTCACCACCGACATCCATTGCGTCACCAAGTGGTCCAAGTTCGACACCACGTGGACCGGGGTGCGGGTGCGGGACCTGTTGGAGCGCGCCGGCGTCGCTCCATCCGCCACCCATGTCCTGGCGCACGCCGAGCACGGGTACACCGCCAACCTGCCGCTGGCCGACGTTACGACCGACGAGGCGCTGGTCGCGTACGCGTACGAAGGCGAGGACATCGAGCCCATCCATGGTGGCCCGGTGCGCCTGTTCGTACCCCATCTGTACTTCTGGAAGTCGGCGAAGTGGCTGCGGGGTCTCGAGCTTCTCTCCGCCGACACGCCTGGCTTCTGGGAGCGCAACGGCTATCACATCTACGGCGACCCCTTCCGCGAGCAGCGGTTCTCCGACTGAGCCCGCGGGCCGAGGCGACGCCCGACGGGCCCCTCAGCCGGCCAGCGCGCGCAATCGGTCCAAGACGCCCGGGAGCTCGCGCAGCAGCGCGTCGATGTCCTCATCGGTCGTGTTCCAGCCGACGCTGATCCGCAGCGAGTGGTGCGCGTCGACGCCCATGGCCTCGAGCACCGGCGACGGCAGCAGGTCCTCGGAGGCGCAGGCGCTCCCCGAGTGGACGGCCAGGCCGGCCTGGTCGAGCCCGAGCAGCACCGCTTGCGGTTCGATGCCGGCCACGCCCAGACAGACGATGTGAGGCAGCCGCCCGAGCGGGTCGCCGTACACCTCGATCCCGTCCAGTGACCCGACCGAGCCCAGAATGCGGTCGGTCTGGCTCATGGCTTCCTCGGCCTCGCCCGCCAGCCGGTCGACGACCGCGCCGGCCGCCGCACCCCAGCCGACGATGGCGGCCACGTTCTCGAACCCCGCTCGCCGGGCCCGCTCCTGATCCCCGCCGACGAGCAGCGGCGGCAGGCGCAACCCCCGCCGCACCAGCAGCGCGCCGACGCCCGACGGCCCGCCCATCTTGTGAGCGCTGACGCTCATCAAGTCGGCGCCGAGCGCTCGGAAGTCGACGGGAAGGTGCCCGGCGGCTTGCGCGGCGTCGACGTGGACCAACACACCGCGCTCGCGGCACTCGGAGACCACGGCCTGCACCGGCTGCAACGTGCCGACCTCGTGGTTCCCCCACTGAATGTGGACCAGGGCGGTGTCGGGCCGCACCGCGGCCATGAGGGCGGCGGGATCGACGCGACCCTGGCGGTCGCAGCCCACGAGGCTCAGGTCGTGGCGGGCCGACGCCAGCCGAACGGCGGAGTGCTCGACGGCCGAGGCCACGATGTGCGGAGCGGACGGGGCGGCCTCGGTGGCGCCGTACACCGCCTGGGCGATCGACTCGGTGGCGCCGCTCGTGAACACCACTTCACGGCTGCGGGCGCCCAGCAGCGCCGCCACCGCTTCCCGGGCCGCCTCGACGGAGGCTCGCGCCACCTGGCCCTCGTGGTGGATGCGGGCCGGATCGCCGCCGGAGCCCTGCAGCCACGAGATCATCGCCTCCGTCGCCTCCGGGCGCACGGGTGAGGTGGAGGCGTGGTCGAGGTAGTGGCGGGCCACCGCGTCAGGCGGTCAGAACGAGGTGACGCACAGGTCGTCGCCGTGGGGCAGCGAGGTAATGATGGCCGGCTCGGTCTCACCGTAGAGAGCGGCCAGCATCCCCTTCACCATGCCCCGGTCGACCGCGCAGATGACAGGGTGCTCCATCGCCACCTCACCGAACGGGCAGTGGTTGCTGATGATGCGCAGCTCGTTGTTGCGGCTGTCGGCGTGTGCCGCGAAGCCGTGTGCGGTGAGCGCATCGGCCACAGCGTGCAAGGCCGACCGGAACGACCGGTGGACCCCGCCCGAGTCGGGCTCGCCGGTCCGTCCGGTCATGCCGGCCGCCAGGGCCCGTCCGTACTCCTGCCCGACCTCTTCGGCCATGGCCTCGGCCTGATCCCTGGGCAGCAGCGCCAGCGAGCGGCCGAGCAGGGTCAGCACCAGGTCGTCGGCCTTGATCGGAGCATCCAGCGAGACCCGTTCGCCGATCGACCGGTAGCGCTTGGATGGCCGGCCCGCACCACTGCCCGACCGACCGACGGCCACCTCCAGGTAGCTGCCGGCGGCCAGCTTGTCGAGGTGGTGGCGGGCGACGTTGGGGTGGAGCCCGAACTGGTCCGCCACCTGAGCGGCTGTGACGCCGTCGTCGCCGGCCTCGTGCGCGAACAGGTAGATGGCGCGGCGCGTCGGATCGCCGAAGGCGTTGGTGATGGCGCTGACCGCGGCCGAGAACTCGCCCGCGCTGGCCGTCGACGACTCGCCCGAAATGGGTGCGGCAGTGGCCACCCCGGTATTCTACCTATCGCCGTAGTGGTAATTCTCTCCGCCCTTCGAAGGAGCGCCGACCTCATGCCCGTCACCGCCGACCAGGTCATGGAGGCTCTCCAGCCCGTGCAGGATCCCGAGCTGCGGCGCTCCATCGTCGATCTCGGCATGGTGCGCGACATCGACCTGCGCGGCGACGGAACCGTCGGCATCCGCGTGGCCCTCACGGTCGCCGGGTGCCCGCTGCGCAACGAGATCCAGCAGCGGGTGACGTCGGCCGTCCAGCCACTCGACGGTGTGGGCGCCGTCGTCCTCGACTTCACGGTGATGACCGACGAGGAGCGTGAGGCGCTGCGGTTGAAGCTGCACGGCGATCCCGCGGCCAGCGCGGGTGCCACCGACGCGCACGGGCACGCCGAGGGACGGCTGATCCCCTTCGCTCAGCCGGGATCGCGCACCCGCCCCCTGCTGGTCGCCTCGGGCAAGGGCGGGGTGGGCAAGTCCACCGTCACCACCAACCTGGCCGTGGCCCTCGCGCAACGGGGGCACTCGGTCGGCGTGATCGACGCCGACGTCTACGGCTTCTCCATCCCCCGGATGCTGGGCACGGACCGCGAACCAGTGGTCATCGACCAAATGCTGGTGCCACCGGAGCAGTGGGGCGTGCGTTGCATCTCGATGGGCTACTTCGTGCCCGAGGGCCAGGCCGTCATCTGGAGGGGCCCAATGCTCCACAAGGCCCTCGAGCAGTTCCTGACCGACGTGTTCTGGGACGACCCCGAGTTCCTCCTCGTCGACATGCCCCCTGGTACCGGAGACATCGCGCTGAGCCTCAGTCAGTACCTGCCCCGCGCCGAGGTGCTGGTGGTGACCACCCCTCAGCCCGCGGCGCAGAAGGTGGCACGGCTGTCGGCGGCGATGGCCGAGAAGGTTCGCCTTCCGGTGCGCGGTGTGATCGAGAACATGTCGTGGTTCACCGGCGACGACGGAAAGCGCTACGAGCTCTTCGGGGCCGGTGGGGGGCAGGAGCTGGCCGACGAGCTCGACGTGCCGCTGCTGGCCCAACTGCCGCTCCTCCCCGCGCTCAGAGAGGGAGGCGACAACGGGCGGCCGATCACCGCCGTCGATCCGGACAGCGAGGCGGCAGCGTGCTTCCGGCGGATGGCCGAGCGGGTCGCGGTCGAGATGGCCCCGAGGAAGATCTTCAGCTCCCAGCTGCGAATAAGTTAGCGGCGCCCGCTCGCTGCCCCAGATCCCCAAGGAGCCTTCTCGTGGACGTCCGCATCGGCATCACCCAGGTCACTCGCGAGTTGCTCGTCGAGTTGGCCGATGACACCGATCGTGACGCCCTGAAGGGCGCCATCAGCTCCGCCTTGGCGGGAGCGGTCGACACGCTGGCGCTGACCGATCGTCGCGGCCGCGAGATACTGGTGCCTGCGGCCAAGATCGCCTACGTGGAAGTGGGCCTGGGCGACGGGGACCGCCACATCGGCTTCGGTGGGTGACCCACCCCCTGATCGACCACCGCGTCCTCTTCGTCACCGGCAAGGGAGGTGTGGGCAAGACGACGATCTCGGCCGCGCTCGCCGTGCTGGCCGCATCACGTGGCCGCCGGGTACTGGTCTGCGAGGTCGACGCCAAGGGCACGCTGGCTGCCGCGTTCGAGGCCGGGCCGCTCCGCTTCGAGGCCCGCACCGTGCACCCCGGCGTGTCGGCCATGGCCATGAACACCGAGGACTCCCTGCGGGAGTACCTGCGCCTGTACGTCCGCCTGCCCCTGGTGACCCGGCTGGGCCCGCTGGCCCGGACCTTCGACTTCGTGGCCGACGCGGCACCCGGGGTGAAGGAGATCCTGACCGTCGGCAAGGTCTGCTACGAGGTCCGTGAGCGGCACTACGACCTGGTGGTCGTGGACGCCGCCGCGTCAGGGCACATTGCAGGCCAGCTCTCGGCGCCGTGGACGATCAACGATCTGGTGCAGGTGGGCCTGGTGCGCGACCAGACCCGTTGGATGACCGAGATCCTCGCCGATCCGGAGCAGACCGGCGTCGTGGTGGTGACGACCGCCGAGGAGCTGCCGGTGGTCGAGACCATCGATCTGGTGGGCCGCCTCGGTGCCACCGTGCCGGTCCGGGTGGCGGCGGTCGTCGTCAACCGGGTGTTGCCCGAGCTCTTCACCCGCAAGGACGAGCTGGTGTTCTCGGCCCTGCGCCAGCCCGAAGCGGTCGACGCGCTGGCCCGCCAGCTCGCCGGAGGAACCAAGGCGTCGGCGCGTCGAGCCGCGCAGGAGGACGTCACCCGCGTGCTCGACGCCGCCGCGCTGGCGGTAGCGCTCCGTCGCGAGCGGGCCGAGAACCTGGCCCTCCTCCAGGATCGACTGCCGGCCGGGCTCGGCACCGTGCTGGTGCCAGAGCTCTTCGCCCGCAGCCACGGCAAGCGGGCGGTCATGCAAGTAGCGGCGGCGCTCGCGGACGAGCTGGGCTGATGCCACCGTCGCCCACGCTCGAGCAGTTGCTGTCGGCCAAGGAGGTGGTCGTGACGTGCGGCGCCGGTGGGGTGGGCAAGACGACCACCGCGGCGGCGCTGGCGACGATGGCCGCCGTCCACCTCGGTGGTCGGGTGCTGGTGCTGACGATCGACCCGGCCCGCCGTCTGGCCGACGCGCTGGGCCTCGACGGGATCGGCAACGAGGAGCGCCGTGTGTCCGCCGACGCGTTCGCCGCCGCCGGACTGAGACCCCGAGGCGAGCTGTGGGCGGCGATGCTCGACACCAAGGCCTCCTGGGACGACCTCGTCGGGCGCCACGCCCCCGACTCCCACACCCGTGACGCCATCCTGGCCAATCCGCTCTACGACAGCATCACGTCGCGTTTCGTGCAGAGCCACGACTACATCGCCATGGAACGTCTGCACGAGCTGCATTCGTCGGGTCGGTACGACCTGATCGTCGTGGACACACCACCCACCCGCAACGCCCTCGACTTCCTCGACGCCCCCGACCGCATGGAGGAGTTCTTCGGTGGTCGGTTGCTGCGCTGGCTCACGGCACCCATGCGGAACCGCGTCGTCGGCGCCGCGTCCCGCCCGTTCCTGACCGTGGCCGACCGGGTGCTCGGAGCGCGCTTCTTGCAGGACATCGCCGAGTTCTTCGTCCTTCTGCAGTCGATGGAGAAGGGGTTCGTCGCCCGCGCCCGCGCCGTCAGCCGCCTGATGGCCGATGACCGCAGCACGTTCTGCGTCGTTACCACCCTCGAGACAGCGCCGGCTCGAGAGGCCGCCTTCTTCGTCGAGGAGCTGCACCGGCGGCGGCTCCATCTCGGCGCGGTGATCGTCAACAAGTCGCTGCCGGAGTGGCTCCTGCACGACGGGCCCGCCGCCGTGGCCGCGGCCTTCAGGGACGATGCCGCGTCGCTCGCCGCGACGGCGGCCAAGCCTGCCGGGGTGCCGGCCGCCCCGGTCCGCCGGGTGCTGGCCGAGGTGGGCGAGAGCTTTGCCAACTACGCCATCGTCGCCACCCGCGAGGCCGAGCAGCGGGCCGAGCTGGCCGCCACCGCAGATGCGGTGGTGAACGTGCCTCTGCTCGACGAGCCGGTCAACGACCTGTCCGGCCTGGTCCGGCTGGGCCAGTGCTGTTGGCGCTAGGAGCACACTCCTGGGCCAGACTGGCGAGCCGTGGCCACCCTGTCCGACCTCGCCCGGCAGCACACCGAGCTCGACCGCGGCGACGTCCTCCACCTCCTGCGGCTGGTAGCCGACTGGGGGATGCTGGCCGACTTCTGCTTCGCCGACGTGCTGCTCTACTGCCCCGACCGCGACGGCGACAGCCGGTGGCTGGTGATGGGCCACGTCCGCCCCGTGACCGGCCAGACGCTCTACATCTCCGACTGGGTCGGGACGTGGGCCAACGAGTCCGAGATCGCGGTGCTCGGCCGGGCCTACGCCTCGGGCGCCCGGGTGGAGGGCGAGATCGCCGTGGAGGGCATGCCCGGCGTCACCCGGATGCTCGCCATACCGGTGCGGCGCCAGGGTCGCGTCATCGCGGTGCTGACGAAGGAGTGGTCGCCTCGGACCGGCCGTCAGCCCGGCGAGCTGGAGCGGACCTACCTGACCATCTTCGATCGCTTCACGGAGATGATCGCCGAGGGCACCTTCCCTTTCGAGGCCCGCCGCAGCACCGCCCCGGTCGCCCCTCGCGTCGGTGATGGCGTGATGGTCGTGGACGCCGACGCTCGCGTGCAGTACGCGTCCCCGAACGCGGTCTCCGCGCTGCACCGGGTCGGCATCAGCGCCAACGCCGTCGGGCAGCGCCTGGCCGAACTCGGCTTCAACGACGCCCCAGTCAGGCAGGCCTTCGAACGGTGCGAGCCGGTCATCGAGGAGGTCGACCAGACCAGCGCGGTGACCTTGCTCACCCGCTGCATCCCCATCATGGCCGGGGGGGCAATCACCGGTGGCGTGTTGCTGCTGCGCGACGTGAGCGAGCTGCGCCAGCGTGATCGCCTGCTGCTGTCGAAGGACGCGACCATCCGCGAGATCCATCACCGGGTGAAGAACAACCTCCAGACGATCTCGTCGCTGCTGCGGCTCCAGGCGCGGCGCACGCCGTCGGACGACGCCAAGGCGGTGCTGGCGGAAGCGGTGCGGCGGATCCGGACCATCGCCATCGTCCACGAGACCCTGAGCCGGGAGGCCAGCGACGACGTGGCCTTCGTCGAGATCGTCCGCCCGTTGCTGCGGCTGGCCGAGGACTCGCTGCAGTCGCCGGAGCGCCCGGTCCGCTTCCGGGTGCAGGGCGACGGGGGCAAGCTGCCGTCAGGCATGGCGACGCCGCTGGCGGTGGTGCTGACGGAGCTGTTGCAGAACGCGGTAGCTCATGCGTTCGTGAACCGCAATCGCCCGGGCAACGTCGTGGTGCTGCTCGGCCAGCACGACCACGACCTGACGGTCGCGGTGATCGACGACGGCGTCGGGGTGGCCGACTCCTTCTCGATCGATCAGGCGACCAGCCTGGGCCTGACGATCGTGCGGACGCTGGTCACCACCGAGCTGGGCGGCGCCATCACCATCCGGGCCGGCACGCCGGCCGACCACCAGCGGGCGTCTTTGGAACCGCCCGACCAGGGGACCGGGACGACCGTCACCGTCCGGGTGCCGATCCACCTCGACGTGTGATCGTCGGCGAGGGACGCGTCAGCGTCGGCGGCGGATCAGCCGTTGGCGAAGTCGGAAGTGGTCCACACCCGCTGGGCGAGGTAGTCCTGGACGGAGGCGATGTAACCGTTGGCCGCCGACGTGTACCACCGGCCCGAGAACCAGCGCCCGATGCAGCCCCAGGCGTCGCCGGCGGCGTAGTCATGGCCCCGCTCGACCGTGTTGAGCCAGGTCTCGTGACCCTCGAAGCAGGACCGCCAGACCGCATACGCGATGTCGAGGTTGTAGGCGGACGAGACGACGGAGTCGTTGATGTAGGGCCGGAAGTACTGCGTGCGCACCTGCATCAGCCCGATCGACTCGGGGCATTGCCCGGGACGGCCGTCGGCGCCGACAGGGTGGCCAGGGACGCACAGGTTGGGGTCGCCCGTGTAGTCGCCGGTGTTGTCCTGGTGCCACCACGACTCCTTGGCCACCTGCGCCCGCACGATGTCCTCGGCGATGCCCCACTTGCAGGCCGTCCACTGGATGATCTCGTCGGTGGTCCCGGTGAAGTTGCCGGTGACCCTGCCGGTCAGGGAGAGGTAGGGCGGCTCAGGCGCCGTGGCGTGACCGGTCGTGTGGTTGAACGAGATGTTGACGGAGCGGTTCTCGGCCGCCGACCGCACGCGGCTGCGGCAGTCGGCGTCGCCGGGCAGCGCCGATCCGGGAGGCAAGGTCTGGAAGGCTCCGCCTCCGCCTCCTCCTCCGCCACCACCACCTCCGCCACCCCCGCCTCCTCCGCCGCCGGGCGGAGGCGGGGGCACGCACGCGCCGACGACCAGCACGGTGAGGGAGACCAGGAGGGCGGCCGACGCTCGTCTCCACGAGGAACGGTGCGAGGGCGTGGCATGGATGCTCATCGGTGCTCCGCGCTTCTCCGCCCACCGTCGGTCCGTCACTGATCCGACACGATCGTCATCGGATCGTCATCAGCGTAATGCGACCACCCACCGGCCGCCAGCGCCGAGTTGGTCAGCTAGACGGCGACGGCCTTCTGGCGGGCGACGAACTCGCGACGCAGGACCCGGCGCTCCTCTTCCGAGGTGCCGCCCCAGATGCCAGAGTCCTGGTTCGTAGCCAGGGCGAAATCGAGGCACTCGGCCTGCACCGGGCACTGGCGGCACACCGCCCGGGCCTGCTCGATCTGCAGGAGCGCGGCACCCGTGGTCCCGATGGGAAAGAACAGCTCCGGATCGGTATCACGGCACAGCGCCTCGGAGCGCCAGCCGTACTCGGCATTGGCCAGGGCGATCACGCTTGCAGGCAGGGACATCGCTCACCGTCTTCGATTCCGGTCACGTGGCCGGGGGGCCTTGTGAGAGGGTTCACATGCCGGTACCGACAGCAACTACTTGCACTCGGCAGGGACCGGCACAACGTAGGCGATGAGCAACTGCTTGACAAGAGGTTTGGCCAAAGATGTACCGCCCGAGACGACCCCATGGTGTGACATCGGTCATCGCGCATCGAGGGGCTTCCAGAGCAGAGCCGGAGAACACGTTGGCGGCGTTCCGGCGGGCCGCCGAGATCGGCGCCGACATGGTCGAGCTCGACGTCCGCCGCAGCGCCGACGGAGTCCTGGTCGTCCACCACAATGCCGACCTGGCTGACGGCCGGGCGGTCGCCAGCACCGCGTCCCGTGAGCTCCCGGGCACGGTGCCGGCCCTGGACGAGGCGCTCGCCGCCTGCGAAGGCATGACCGTCAACGTCGAGATCAAGAACGACCCCGACGAGCCAGGCTTCGACCCCGGACGGCGGCTGTCGGACGACG
>DASTFY010000101.1:0-10041 GCA_035719525.1 Acidimicrobiales bacterium | reverse complement strand
TTCGGGCGGGCCGCCGAGCGTTACCAGACCGTGGTGACGACGGTACGAAATCGGTACCGACCGCGTGCGGGGGCCAGCGTCGCGGACGTGCGCGAGTTCGCGAACTGCCGGGCCCGCGCCGGCCAGCGCCAGGCGCGCGCCGCGTCCACCCCGGAGGAACGATCGGCGGCGATCAACGCCATGTGCGAAGCGCTGGTCGCGGCCCGATCGGCAGTCAGATTGCAACCCGACAAGGAGAGCTGGGGCATCAAGGGGAGCACACTGAAGAAGCTGGCCACCGTCGACGAGGAGAATCGCCAGGCCCATCTCGCTGGCGCGCTCCAGGCCTACACCGCCGCCAGAGCCTGTGACGATGACGGCGATTACGGCGCCGAGAACGCCTTGCAGCTCGCGGCCATCCTCGGCGTCGAGACGCCGGTGGCGGAGGAGCCGGCGGCGCCCGCCGTCGCCGTCTCGGGCGCCGGACATCGGGTGATCGACCAGCGCCAGCTCCCTGGAACCGACTTCTGGGCCAAGGCCGCCGCAGGCGATCGCGCCTTGACCCGCCTCCTGGAGGCCAAGGAGGATGATGAGGCCGAGACCCACCAACGGGAGATGGTGGATGCCTATCAAGCAGCGTTCGCCACCCGATCGACATGGAGCGAGCGCAACAGCTGCCTGGAGCACCTCGGCGATCTTCTCGATCTCACGAATTCCCGGCGCGGGCTCATCGAGTCGGCCCGGGAGGAGCTGCGCGCCTGGGAGGCCGAGAACGTGCAGGGGGCGGAAGCGGCCGGCACCACCTCGGTCGCCGGAGCCCAGGGAGCGACCCCTCCATCCCGCAGCCGGCGGGCTGGCCACGTCACGGTGGTCGCTCTCCCCGCCGGACGCGGTGACTGCCTCTGGGTGGAGTACGGCGATCCTTCTGCGCGCGCTCGTCTTTTGATCGACGGCGGGCTCCGTTCGGCGTACAAGGGCGGGCTGGCGGCCCACCTCGCCCGGCTCGGGAACCGCGAGCCGGTCGCGTTCGAGACCCTGGTCGTCACGCACGTGGACCTCGACCACATCGAGGGGGCCATCGAAGCCGTCAAGAGCGGCGGGGTCACGTTCGGGGATGTGTGGTTCAACGGGATCGCGCAGCCCAACGACAACCGGGGCCCGCGGCAAGGTGACGAGTTCGAGATGCTGTTGCCCCCTTCCCTTCGGAACAAGGTCAACGGTGGCCGGCACCTCGTCGTCGAGGATGGCGGGCCGCTGTCGACCTACCGCCTCGCCGCCGGTGCTCTCTGCACGCTCCTGTCGCCCAACCGGGATCGACTCCAGCGGCTGCTCGACCTGTGGGTCAACAGCAGGGATCGAGGAGCCGAGGACATGCCGGTCGACGCCCTGGCGCAGCGGCTCGACGCCGACGACGAAGAGCTGGTCAAGCGGGGGGGATCGCGCCGCTTCGGTAGCGATGCCAGCGTGGCGAACGGATCCAGCATCGCGTTCCTCTTCGAGTACGGCGACGTGGCCGCGCTCTTCACGGGCGACGCGTTCGCGTCCGTGCTGCAGAGCTCCATCGAGCGTCTCCTCACCGTCCGTGGCTCGTCGCGGCTGCGCCTCGACCTCTTCAAGCTGTCGCACCACGGGAGTCACGGCAACATCACGCCGGAGCTCCTCGAGCTCATCGATTGCGACCGCTTCCTCATCAGCACTGATGGCTGGAAGGGAAAGCACCCATCCCCCGAGACGGTCGAGCTGATCAAGCGGGTCCGACCGGGAGCCGAACTTCTGTTCAACTACTCCAACGAGTTCACCTCCGCATTCAGCCAGTCGGTGAAGACGCTCCAACCTCAGAACGAGAGCGAGCCGCTTCGCGTCGAGCTGTGATGACAGCCAAAGCCTCACTCAGCCTGGTTCTCCCCACCGGGTAACGTGCTCGCCGCTCAGGCTGCTCGAGGGGGTCTTGATCGGTGAGTGATGCGCGCGAGGTGCTCGAGGCTCGTGCCGAGAAGGACGACATCGAGTTCTTCCTCACGATGTTCGTGGACATGCACGGGCGCCCCTGCGCCAAGCTCGTCCCGTCCTCGGCCATGGATGTGGTGGTCGGAGGCGCGGGGTTCGCCGGCTTCGCGGTGGGTCCGATGGGGCAGAGCCCGGCCGACCCGGACATGATCGCGGCGCCGGATCCGGCGAGCTACGTCAAGGTCCCGTGGCGGGAGGGCCTGGCGGTGGTGATGTGCGACATCGAGGTCGAGGGTCAGCTGTGGCCATACACCCCGCGCGTCCTGCTCCGGCGCAGCCTGGCACGGCTGCGGGAAGAGCGCGACATGGAGCTCCGGGTGGGCGTGGAGGCCGAGTACCACCTCGTGCGGCGCCGACCCGAGGGCGGCATCGAGGTGGCGGACCCTCTCGACGCGCACGCGCTGCCCTGCTACGACGCCAAGGGCCTCACCCGCATGCTCGACCACCTCTCGACGGTGTCGAAGTACATGAACCAGCTCGGCTGGACCAACTACGCCAACGACCACGAGGACGGCAACGGGCAGTTCGAGCAGAACTTCCTCTTCGCTGACGCGCTCACCACCGCCGATCGGGTGATCTTCTTCCGCTACATGGTGCACACCCTGGCTCACCAGGCCGGGATGGCGGCGACGTTCATGCCCAAGCCGTTCACCGAGGTGACCGGGAACGGGCTGCACATGAACACCTCGCTCTGGTCGACCGCCGGCCGCAACCTCTTCGAGCCCGGCCGGGCGCGGGATCGCCACGGACTCGGGCTCTCCCGCCTCGGCTACCAGTTCGCGGCCGGGGTGCTCGACCACGCCCAGGGGCTCTCGGCGATCATCTGCCCGACGGTCAACAGCTACAAGCGCATGGGAGTCCCTGCTCCGAGCTCGGGCGCGACGTGGGCGCCGGCGTACGTGGCCTACGGAGGGAACAACCGCACCCAGCTCATGCGCGTGCCCGAGGCGGGGCGCATCGAGTTGCGCGCCGTCGACGGCGCCGCCAACCCTTACCTCGCCTTCGCCGCCGTCTTGGCGGCCGGACTCGACGGCATCGACCGCGGAGCCGACCCCGGACCGCCGAACACCGACAACCTCTACGAGATCGACCCGGAGGAGGTCAGGTCGCGGGGGATCGAGGCCATGCCCCCCACCCTTCTGCACGCGGTGGATGCACTGGTGGCCGACGATGTGCTGCGGTCCGCCCTCGGTCACACCGACAAGGAGGACTACGTCGACTACTTCTGGCGGGTCAAGAGCGACGAGTTCAGGGCATGGCACGCCCAGGTCTCCGACTGGGAGCTCGAACGTTATCTAACGCTGTTCTGATCTTCGCCTCGCAACCGGAGGTTGCTCGGCGAGTTTGTCGGAGCCGGCCGTAGGCCGGCACTCAACCTCGTGGGCGATCGACCGGCTGAGCCGGATCGCTCGCCGGTGGGGGCTCCGGCGGAGCCTCTGCCCCCACCCCCGCCGGCTTGCCAGGTCGTCGCGCGGCCTGGTTCAGGCGCGCATGTTCGTCTGACCGGCCTGGTTGACGAGGTCGGCGAGAACGCGGCGCATCTCGAGGGTGATGCGATCGGCCTTGGAGTGGTACTCGGCCGTCGGGTCGAGTGGGACGGCCTTGCGGTGGAGGCGCTCGAGCATGGTCTGGTCCTCGGCCGCGACGGCAACCTGGAAGGCCACTGCCGCGGCGCGGGCGTCCTCGTCGTCGGCGATGTCGTTGCGATAGTCGGTGCAGTAGAGCCGCGTGGTGGTGGCATTCACGGGCTGGTGGCAGAAGCTGATCACCAGCACCACGTTCTCCTCGAAGTAGGTGATGCGCAGGTACACGTGATGGGGGGGCGTGAACACGAAGTAGTTCTCGCGCTCGACGACCCGGTAGCGATCCTGAGCTCCCGAGGAGTCGGCCAACGCCTTGGTCACGTGGCGATGCCGGGCGCTGAACCCCCAGCCATCGCGCTCGAGCGAGTAGGCGCTCACGATCCGGTCGTCGGTCTCGCCGAAGGTTCCGCCGTGGATGAAGGGGAGGTGCCCGAGGTCGAGGAAGTTGTCGGACATCTGGCCCGCGCTGGCGTTCCAGTCGGACGGGGGGAGCGGGCAGTGGACGAAGGCGGGGTCGTCGTGCTCGGGCACCTGCGGGAGGGGCACGATCGGTTCCTCAGGTGCGAGCCAGATCAGGCCGAGTGACTCGGTGATGCCCGCCGCCGGTCGGCAATGCGCTCTCGTCGGGATGGGGAGGGCGGGGTCCACCGCCGGGATCTCCACGCAGGTGCCGTCCGCCGCGAACCGGAACCCGTGGTAGACGCAGCGCAGCGTGTCGCCCACCACCTCGCCGGCGCTGAGTGGGGCCATGCGGTGCGGGCAGGCATCGGGAAAGGCGGCGAGCCGTCCGCCGAGGCGTACGACGCACCAGCGCTCACCGCACAGCTCCACCGAGATCGGCCGGCCGTCGATCACGTCGCTGCTTCGCGCCACCGGGTTCCAGCAGTGCCGCAACGCGGGGTGCTCGTTGTCGAACCACTTCGGGGGGGAAGCGGTGTTCACCGGTGAACCCCCTCCGTCGGCGCGAACGCCGGAGTGATCGACGCCAGCCGCTCGATGTCCCCGGGCTCGGACATGGCGCGGAGGTGGACGGCGGTCAACGCGTCGACGTGGCGGTCGTAGACCGCCTGGCGGCCGGGCAACGCCTCGTGGATCCGGTGTTGCAGCGCGAGCGACCGTTTGGTCGCCCCGACCTCGTCGACTCGCGTCGCCCGGCCGTCCTCGACGACGACCTCGCCGTCCACGATCACGGTGCGGACCGACTCGCCGTGCTCGGCCAGCACGATGCTGGCAACGAGGCTGTCGGCGTCGACCACGACGTGCCGTCGGGTGTCGAGCAGGACGATGTCGGCTCGCATCCCCGGGGTGATCGCACCGAGCGACTGCCCCAACGCCGCGGCGCCGCCGCGCAGGCAGGCCTCCCACACCTGCCGCGCCCGCGGCCAACGGTCGTGCCGGCCGTACAGCGTGTGGATCAGGGAGGCGAACTTCATCGCCTCGAACATGTTCTGGTTGTCGTTGGACGCCGCGCCGTCGGCCCCGAGCGCGACACTCACGCCGGCCTCCAGCAGATCGGCCAGCGGCAGCAACCCCGACCCACACCGCAGGTTGGAGATCGGGTTGTGCACGATCGTGACGCCGGCGTCCCTCACCGCGGCGTACTCCGCCGCGTCCATCCACACGCAGTGGGCCAGGCTCGTCGAGGGCACCATCAGGCCGAGATCCCGGAGGAACTCGACCGAGGAGCGTCCGTACCGCTGCCGGGTGGCCATGACCTGCGTCTTCGTCTCCAGCACATGGGTGTGGAACCCGGCCCCTCGCTCAGCCGCCAGGCTCGCCATCGCCACCATCAGCTCGTCGCTGCAACGTTGCGGCGCCGAGGGACCGACCATCGGTGTCAGCCGAGGGTGGGCGTCCTGCCACCGGTCGAAGAACGCCACCATGCAGGCGGTCAGGAGCGCGGGGTCGATGGGGTCGGAGAACGGCGCCGGTGGCGGCCCTTCGACGGCGTCGAACGACATCGACTCGAAGATGTCGCGGTCCTGGATCATCGGAGCGAGGCAGGCGCGGATGCCCGCGTCGGCATAGGCCGTCATGATCGCCTCGGCCTGCTCGGCGAAACCGTCCGGGCTCACCCATGCGTGGTCGAGGACCGCCGTGCCGCCGGTGTGCAGCATCTCCAGCGCCCCCGCCATCGCCAGGGTGTAGCTGTCGTCGGGACTGAGGGGTATGCCGCCGTAGACCACCCAAATGAGCCACAGGTCCAGGGGCAGGTTCGGCGCCACCCCGCGGTCCAGGTTTTGGCCCGAGTGGGTGTGGGCGTTGATCAGCCCCGGCATGGCGACCAGGCCGTTGGCATCGAGGACCGCGGCCATCCCGGTGGGCAGATGCGCCCCGACCTCCGCGATGGTGGAGCCACGAATGAGCACGTCGGCCTGGCGCAGCGGGCTACCGGGATCGAGGATCGTCGCCCCTTTGACCAGCAGCTCGGATGGTCCCATGGCCTCGGTTGCTCCTCCCGACCCGGTCGTGGTCGATCAGCTGTCGTCGTCCCGGGGGCCGTGTGCGGTGCGCCCGGACTCGTGCTCCGGGAACAGCTCGGCGTAGGTCTCGCCCTCGACATAGGGGTGCTGGGCCAGCTCGGTCTCGTCGATCTCGACCCCGAGGCCCGGCTCCGACGGCGCGGTCAGGGTCCCATCGCGGATGTCGGTGAGCGCGAGCCCCGGGTTCTCGCCGATGCTGGTGATCATCGGCTGATCGCGCTCGATGTCGAACTCGATCAGCCGGACGCGAGCCGCCGTCGCCCACTGCAGGTTGGCGGCCAGGCCGACCACGGTGGGTCCGCCGACGTGGGGGATGACCTCGATCGACGAGCGGCCGGCGATGTCCGCGATCTCCATGCACGACATGAGGCCACCGTTGAGGGTGGCATCAGGTTCGAAGACCCGGGCCGCGTCCCGCCGGGCGAGCTCGCCGAAGGCCCGGGCGGAATAGACCCGCTCACCGGCGGCGACGCGGATGGGCGAGCTGCGCTGGAGGCGCTCGAGACCTTCGATCTGGTACTGGGGGATCGGCTCCTCGAAGAAGTGGATCCGGTACGGGGCGATGCCCCGGATGAGCTCGATTGCGCTGTCGACGTCGTGGAACCAGTACGAGTCCACGCCGATCAGCATCTCGGGTCCCAGGTGCTCGCGCACGATCCTCACCAGCTCGACGTCATCGTCGACCGGTCGTCCCAAGCGCACCTTCACGCCCTTGAACCCGAGCTCGACGCACTGGTCGAAATAGTGCGCGTGCCAATCGTGCGACTGCTCGAACATCGTGGTACCCGTGCCGTAGAGCGGGATCGGGAACGCTCGACCACCGAAGAGCTGGTGGATCGGGGCCCCGACCGTCTTGCCGAGGATGTCCCAGAGGGCGATCTCGATGGCGCCGATGGTCTGGGACGTGAGGCCCTCCCAGCCGAGGTAGCCGTCGAGGGCGACCTTGAGATCACCGACGCGGTCACGGATGGCGAGAGGATCCCGCCCCTCCAGGTGGCGGGAGCAGACGTCCTCGATCACGGCGCGGAACACCGTCGGGTAGGAGTGGCCCCAGTTGGTCGAGGCCTCTCCCCACCCGATCGTTCCGTCGTCAGTCTCGATCCTCACCAGCGCCCAACTGCGCTGCATCTCGGGGTTGAGGATCCGATGGCCGGTCAGCACGGCGTTGACGCTGTCGATCTTCATCCGTGTCCTTCCGCGGTGGCGACGGGCGGGAGCAGGCCGGCCCCGGCCAACTCGGACCACAGATCGTCGGGCAGCTTCGTGCGGGTCGCCTCGATGTTCTCGTCGACCTCGTGGGGCGCCGCCATGCCCACGACGGCCACCGAAACCCCTGGGTGGGCCAGCGGGAAGCTCAGGGCCGCCGTCCGCAGGGCCACACCGTGGCGCTGGCAGACCTGCTCGATCCGGCGGGCCCGATCGAGCACCGGCCGGGCGACGGGTGCGTAGTCGTACCAGGCCTCGTCGTACGGTCCGGCGAGAACTCCGCTGTTGAAGACCCCGGCCGCGAGGTAGGCGATGCCGCGCTCGGCGCACCGGTCGATCAGCGGGGCGGCGCTCTGGTCGAGCAGGGTGAACCGGCCGGCGACCAGCAGGCAGTCGAGGTCGCACCGCTCCAGGATGGTTGCTGCCGTCTGCACCGAGTTGGTGCCGAGCGAGACGGCGTCGATCACCCCTTGGTCGCGCAGGTCGACCAGGGCCCGGTGGGCGCCCGCGACGGCCTCGTCGATGTGGTCGTCAGGATCGTGGATGTGCACGACGTTCACCCGATCGATGCCCAGGCGACCGAGGCTGCCGTCCAGCGACCTCCGCACCGCGTCGTAGCTGAAGTCGAACCGGGCTTCGACCTCGCCGCCCGACCCGGTCTGCAGGGTACGACCGACCTTGGTCGCGATCACCACACCGTCGCGCCCCCCGCGTAGCGCGGCGCCGAGGCGACGCTCGCACTCACCCAAACCGTAGAACGGCGCGGTGTCGAAGAAGGTCAGGCCCGCATGGAGCGCTCGCCGGGCGGTGTCCGTCGCCGTCGGCTCGTCGTTGCCCCAGAAGATCGACGCCAGAGGAGCCGTGCCGAGGCCCACCCGGCTGACGCGCAGGCCCGTTCGCCCCAGGGCGACCTCTTCCATGAACACTTCGATATAAGTAGTGTTTATGTCCTGGGGGAGCAGCGCAAGCTGTCCGTGGCCGGAAGGCAGGCACCGTGAGGACGCAGGAGGTGGCGGCGGCGGTCAGGCCGGAGGCGGGTGCGGACGGGACGTCGGCACCGTCGTCGCGGGCCCGTCGCGCGTCCCCGGCCCAGCGGTATCTGCCCCTGGTCGGACTGGTCGCGCTGTTGGCGCTGTGGACCTATGGCGGCCGGGCCGGGTGGGCGAATGGCATGTTCGTCACGCCGGCCGAGGCGGTGGACCCGATCTTCGGCGACTCCCGCGGGGTGTACTGGCGGGCGGTCAAGGCGACGACGTGGTCGGCGTTCATCGGTCTGTTGATCGGATCGACCTTGGCGTTCGTGTCGGCTCTCGTCGCCGCGGGAGTGCCGCCGCTTCGCCGCAGCATCACGAGGCTGGCCGCGGTCGCCAACGCCGCGCCCTGGGTCGCGGTCGCCCCGTGCCTCATCATCATCCTCGGGAAGGGCCGCGGCCCTACCGCGGTGGCGGCCTTGGCGGTGTTCTTCTTCGTCTTCATCTCGACCACGGTCGGGCTCGGAGCGGCGCCCGCCGCTGCCCACGACGTGGCTTCGGTCCTCGGTGCGAGCCGGTTCCAGCGGATGTGGTTGGTGCAGCTCCCGGCGGCGTGGCCCTCGATCGCGGACGGCCTCAAGCTGGCCGCCCCCGCCGCGCTGGCCGGTGCCATCTTCGGTGAGTGGTACGGCGCGCCTCGCGGCCTGGGCGTGATGCTGATCACGGCCATGCAGGCGGCCCGCCCCCAACAGCTGTGGGCCGCCTCGTTGCTGAGCGCCAGCATCGGGCTGCTGGCCTTCACCGTGCTGGCCGGCGCCCGGATCCTGTTCTCCCGGCGCTTCGGCTCGACCATCGCGCAGGGCACCGACCACCGGCGGCCGCGGACCAAGCGGCTGCGTCTGCTCGTCGTGGAGATCGCCGCCGTGGCCAGCCTGGTCCTGGTGGCCGTCACCGTGTGGTGGGCCTGGATCGAACTGGGCGACGTCGCGGGCATCGTGGTGCCGCGTCCCTCGGCCGTCTGGGAGGACCTCTCGTCCGAGCCCGGCGAGTACCTGGCGGCGGCCGGCGCCACCCTGACGACGGCGGCGGCGGCGTTGGCCATCGGCACGGCGGTGGGGTTGACCGCGGCGCTGGTGGCGTCGCGGGTGCCGTTGCTCGCCGGCATGACCGTGCCCGTCGTGGTCATCATGGCGGCCACCCCCCTGGTGGCGCTGTTCCCGTTGTTCGCCCGCGTCTTCGGCTACCAACCCAACACCGTGCGCCTTCTCGCCGCTGTGATGGTCTTCTATCCCGTGTTCATCTACACCCGCTCGGGGCTGCAGGCCGCCAGCCCACCCGTCCTGGACGTCGTGGACGCGCTGGGGGGAAGCCCCAGCTCACGATTCCGCAAGGTCGTGCTCCCGTCAGCCGTCCCCCACATCGCCAGCGGGTTCCGCATCGCCGCCGGGTCAGCGGTCATCGCCGCCGTCGTCGGCGAAACGCTTATCGGCCGCAAGGGCCTCGGCGTCGAGTTCTCCTACTCCTACAACCTTCTGCGCCTCCCCCGCGCCTTCGGCGCCGCCCTCGTCGTCGTCGCCGCGTCGCTGCTGGTGTTCGCGGCGGCGGGCAAGTTCGAACGCGTCGTCCACGACCGGTGGGCGTGAACACCGAGTAGCCGTCCAGCCGAAACGGTGGTCGCACCGACCACTCCTACAAGCCCCAGGAGGACCACATGATGCAGCGTTACGATCGCCGGCTGTTCCTGGCCAGGTCCGTGAGGGTGATGGGCGGGCTCACGGTGGCGTCCAGCCTCCCCGTCCTCTGGGGATGCGG
>DASTFY010000100.1:0-3411 GCA_035719525.1 Acidimicrobiales bacterium | reverse complement strand
GTGGCGATGGGGTCCAGCGACGAGCAGGGCTCGTCCATGAGGATCACTTCGGGCTCCACGGCGATGGCCCGCGCGATGCACAGCCGCTGCTGTTGACCGCCCGACATGCCCAGGGCAGAGGATTTGAGGCGGCCGCGCACCTCGTCCCACAGGGCGGCACCCCGGAGCGAGCGCTCGACGACGTCGTCGAGCTCGGACTTCTTCTTCACCCCGAGCAGGCGGGGCCCATAGGCCACGTTGTCGTACACACTCTTGGGGAACGGGTTCGGCTTCTGGAAGACCATGCCCACCCGCCGTCGCACCTCGACGGGCGAGACGGCCGGGTCATAGAGATCGACGCCGTGGAACAGGATGGTGCCCTCGACCCGGGCCGACTCGATGAGGTCGTTCATACGGTTGAAGCACCGCAGCAAGGTGGTCTTGCCGCAGCCGGATGGTCCGATGAAGGCCGTGATCTCGTGCTTGGCCACGGTCATCTCGACGTCGCGCACGGCCCGGAAGGTGCCGTAGTACACGGCTAGATCCTTGACCTCGAACACCGTCGAACGAGCCTGTGCCTCGGGGGTGTCGGCCGTCGCGTGCGCCGGCGCGCTGAGCGTGATCGGCGGGTGCGGTTGGTCGTCGGTGGCCACCGTTGTCACTCCTTCGTCGTTCACCGTCAGCCTCGCTTCTTCTCGTAGTGGTTGCGCAAGAGGATGGCCACGCTGTTGGCCAGCAGCACGACGAAAAGGAGAACGAGGATGGCCGCCGAGGCGAGCTCCTCCTTGAACTCCTTCTGCGGCAGCTGGGCCCAGTTGTAGATGACGTAGGGCATGGCCGTGAAGGGGCCCTGCACCTTGTCGATGACGCTGGCCGTGCTCGGCACGCTGAAGAGGCCGGACACGGCGCCGATGAGGATAAGCGGTGCCGCCTCGCCGAGCGCTCGCGCCAGGGCGAGGATGGTGCCGGTGAGGATCCCCGGCGCGGCGTAGGGCAGGACGTGATCCTTGGTGACCTCCCAACGGGTGGCCCCGACGCCGTAGCCCGCTTCGCGCAGACCTCGGGGTACCGCGCTCAGCGCCTCTACCGTCGTGATGATCACGATCGGCAGGACCAGCACCGACATCGTGAGACCGGCGGCGACGACGCTCTTGCCGCCTGTGAGCGGGTCGAGCGCCTGCACGAAGATGATCAGGCCGAGGATGCCGAACACGACCGAGGGCACCCCGGCCAGGTTGCGGATGTTGAGCTGGATGAAGCGGGTGAGGCGGTTGGGCCGGGCGTACTCCTCCAGGTAAACGGCCGCGCCGATGCCGACGGGGAAGGCCAGCGCGATGCAGGCCACGGCGATCGCGAACGAGCCCACCAGACCCTGCCAGACCCCGGCCTGTGTCGGATCGGAGGCCAGGTTCGAGGTTAGGAAATCGGTGCCCCGATCCTGGAATACCGGCAGGGCCTGGGAGATGACGCGGGCGAGGAGCGTGATGAGGACGAGCAGCGGAAAGATGAGGCAGAGCAGCAGCACGCCCTGAAAGACCAGGCCCTTCACATCGCGCTTGGTGTCCGTGAGGCTGCCCCGCACCACATCGGAGGTGACGATGCCGGGATCGACGACGACGGCCATGGCGCTAGTACCTCTGCCGGACTCGGTTGACGAAGCGGCCGGCCACCAGGTTGAGCGTGAGCGTCAGGATGAACAGCACGAAGCCCACGAAGAACAGGCTCGGGAAGGCGAGGTCGTCGCCGGCCACCTGGTCGGTCCCGCTGGCCAGCGCGGCCATGGCCGCGGTCATCGTCAGACCAGGGTCGGTCGGGTTGGACGTGAACTGGGCGCCGCCGGAGGCCCCAGCGGCGAGAGCGGCCACCATGGTCTCGCCGATCGCCCGGGAGGTGGCCACGATGAACGCCGCCACGATGCCCGAAACGGCAGCCGGGACGACCACCCGCAGAACCGTGGTCGCCTTCTTCGCCCCGACGGCGTAGCTGGCTTCTCTGAGCGAGGCCGGCACGGAGCGCAGTGCGTCCTCCGAGATCGAGGCCACCAGCGGGACCACCAGAAGACCGATGCCGACGCCGGCAGCCATCATCGAGAACTGCGACGGCGTGTCGAAGAGGGGCTGGATGATGTTGGGGCCGATGAAGCTGAGCGCGAACACGCCGATCACCACGCTGGGCACACCGGCCAGGATCTCGAGGATGGGCTTCAGCACCCGGCGGACCCTCGGGTTGGCGTACTCGGAGAGGTAGATGGCCGCTCCCACACCGACCGGTGCCGCCACCAGCATGGCGATGCCCCCCACGAGGAAGGACGCCACCACGACCGTCCGCAGGTCGAACCGGCCCCGCCTCGGGAACCACCCGGTGTCCCACAGATTGCCTAGATCGACCGCCCGCAGGAAGTCGACGGCCCGGTCGAACAGCGACCACAGGATCAGCGCGCTGATGACCACGGACGCGAAGGCTGCGGCGAACAACAGCGACCGGACGATCGCCTCCTTGCGGTGGCGGCGCCGGTCGCCCCTCAGATCGGCCACGCTGTGGATCGGTGGTGCAGTGACAGCCATGGGCAGGCCTCAGGGTCGATGGACGGTCGGAGCGGCGGGATCGAGACCGCAACCGGCCGGCAGTGGGGGGACGCGCCAGCCGGCCGCAGTCTACGAACCTGGTCAGCCCACGGCCGCCCAGGCCTCTTGCGTGGCGGCCAGCTGGTCGGCCGGCAGGGCCACGTAGCCCGCCTCGGTCACCGAGGCAATGCCCTCGTCGGACACGTACAGGTCGACGAACGCCTTCACAGCCGGGTTCTCGGCCGCCTTGGCGTTGTTGACGTAGACGTAGAGGGTCCGGGAGAAGGGGTACGTGCCGTCGCCGATGGTGGTGGCGTCCGGCGCGACGCAGCCCTCGCCGCCGTCGATCTGGAGCGCCTTCATCCGATCCTTCTCGGCCTCGTAATAGGCGAAGCCGACCCAGCCCAGGGAGCTGTCCGAGCCCTCGATGCCCTGCACGATCACGTTGTCGTTGGGGCTGGAGTTGTAGTCGGCGCGGGTGACGGCGTCCTGGCCCCGTTCCTCGGCGAGATCGGCGATGGCGAACTCGACGAAGGTGTCGTACGTTCCGGACTCCTCACCGGGGCCGGAGATGACGAGCGGCGCGTCGGGGAGGGTCGTGTACGCCGAGCCCACCTCGGTGGCCAGCGCGTTGGCGTCCTGCCAGTTGCCGAAGCCCTCGGCCTCTGGGCCGATCAGGGCGTAGAGCGCCGGGACGTCGAGGCACTCGACGGCCGAGTTGGCGGGGCTGGTAGCCACGGTCAGCCCGTCGATGCCCACCGCCAGCTCGGTGAACTCGATGCCGGCCGATTCGCAGGCCGCCTTCTCCTCGTCCCTGATCGGGCGGGAGGCATCGGCGATGTCGATCTCGCCTCCGCAGAAGAGCTGG
>DASTFY010000099.1:0-2406 GCA_035719525.1 Acidimicrobiales bacterium | reverse complement strand
AGGTCATGGCGCGATCGCCAGGGGCGATGCTCACCTCGCCCGGAACGGGTGGGTGGCGGCGTTCGGTGCCGTCAGCGTGGCGACGGTGGACCTCGCCGTCGCCCACCACGAGCTCGTGGTCGATGGGGTCGTCGTTCTGCACGACGAACTCCACCAGGGTCCCTTCCTGGACCCGCAACGGCTCGAGGTCGAACCGGCTGTTCTCGATGCCGACCTCGACCCGCACCACGCCCGGTCCCAGGGCGTCGTGCTCGGATCCGGAGGCGTCGATGGCGTAGCCCACCGTGGCGACCAGTGCCCCCAGCCCGACGGCCAGGCCGACGCGGGCGATCCGCTTCACGCCGGCACCCCGGTGCGGCGGCGGTTGCCCGTGAGAAGGATGACCAGGACGGGGAGGGCGACGAGCGTGCCGGCGGCCAGCGGCCAGAGCGGGAAGCCGGCATCGGGTGAGGACACCGAACGGATCTCCGGGGCGGTCACCCCGGTGTCGGCCAGCGCCGGCAGGGTCGAGTCGTCGGCTGACACGGCGAGGTCGTAGTCGAGGTCGCGGGCCGGAGCGTCCACGGCCAGGTAGGTGAACCACATCTCCTCGGGCACCCACTCCATGCCGACGTCGGAGCGCAGGTCGTCGAGCAGTGCCTGGTTCGCCGGCTCGCTGCGCTCGAGGCTCAGGCCGGGCCCACCCGCCAGCAGGTCGGGCTCGTCGTCGGTGAGGAGGAACACGTCGGCCTCCACCAGCTCGGAGCCGTCGAGACCGAGGCTGAGGATCCGCAGCGGCACCCACGGGGCGTCGGTGGGGATGGTGAGCATGATGGGCGTGCCGTCGCCGGCGGTCTGGCCCAGCTCGGCGGCGCGGGAGGCGTCGAAGCGAGCGGCCATGAAGATCTGGCTGCGGTGTCCGTAGAAGTCGAGCATCTCGGGAGCGTCGGGCGTGAGGAGGAACCCGTTGTCACGGGCCCAGGTGCCGACCTCGTCGCCCCCGCCGCGGAGGACCGTGATGTCGAGGGCATCGATCTGCGTCTCGAGGATGACCTCGGCGCTCGCCGGAAGGAGGCTGCCGGAGTCGGCGGCGGATTCGTCACCGTCGGACGGGGGTGCGACCTCCTGAGCCAGTCGCTGGAGGGTCCAGTCGCCGCCTCGCACCACGTCGTCCGGGATGCCCGGGAGCGGGATGATCGACCCGACCGACTCACCGGTCCCGGTGAACTCGAACGACGTCACGTAGCGCTCCACACCGTCGTGGTACGCGGCCAACGTGGACGTCCTGGTCAGCTGGATCGTGCCGTTCTCGCCCACGAGACCGCCACAGGCCCCGGCCGGAGCGGCGGTGACGGCGACGATGGCGGTGGCGGCCAGGGCGATGGCGGCCAGTCGGCGGGGACGCATGGTGGACATGAAGGGCTCCTCGGCTAGCTGACCCCCTTGAGACGATCCGGGCTCGCCCTCCGGTTCCCGGGAACTCCGTACCACGGCGAACAGCAGGCGCATCAGGACAAGGTTGATCCCCCCGCGCAAGAGGCATGATCGGTGGCGTGCGTCTGGGTGTCGCCCATCACCTCGGCTGGGCCGTGGCCGTCACGGCTTCGGTCGACCACGAGGTCGTGGACCGCAGGCGGATCGAGCTGATCGAACCCGGTATGGCGACCGCACCCATCCACCACGAGGGCAAAGCGCTGGATGACGACGCCATCGCGGTGCTGGTCGCCCGGGTGCGAGCGTCGGCGGCTCGAGCGACCGCGGCTCAACTGGACGAGCTGGCCACCGCTTTGCCCGAACCGATCATCTCGATGTCGCTCCGGGCCTGGTCGCCCGACTTCCCCGAAGACCTCGCAACGCAGCGTCGCGTGCCGTTCGAGAGCCGCGCCGACTCCGTCATGTACCGCCAGGTGCTCGCCGACCTGGCCCGCGCCCGCGGTTGGGACCTCCACCTCTACGACGCCAAGGACGTGGAGGCCCGTGCGATCGGCAAGCTGGGTGAGCGGGCCGACGAGATCTTGCTCGGCCCGCGGGCAACGCTGGGTCCGCCTTGGGCCAAGGACCATCGGATGGCGCTCGCGGCGACGATCGTGGCCGGCGAGGACAGCGCGGGGCGTTGATCGACCGCCGCGGCCCTGATGGTCAGGTGCCTGCGGGTTGGAACAGCTCGACGACGTTGCCGGCGGGGTCCTCGACCAGGATCTGTGAGCCGCCGGGGCCGGTGACGATGTCGTTGCGGAAGCTCACGCCGGCGTCGCGGAGCCGGTCCACCTCGGAGGCGATGTCGGCGACGATGAGGTGGATGCGGTTCCAGCCGCCGGGACCGGGCTGCACCCCGTCGGGCATGGGTCGGCCGGCCGAGCTGGCCGGCCCGCTGAGCAGCAGCCGCAGGTTGGCGCGGGTGACGTCCGCGAAGGCGGGGGCGGCGTT
>DASTFY010000098.1:0-7176 GCA_035719525.1 Acidimicrobiales bacterium | reverse complement strand
GCGCTTCGATCGGCTCCTACTCGCTTCGCTCGGCAATGCCTACAGCCACGCTGCGGTGCGCCGGCGAAGCCGGACGCACCGGGCCTGGCAAACCGTGTCTTCGTCGCCGCTCTCCGCTGCGCTTCGATCGGCTCCTACTCGCTTCGCTCGGCAATGCCTACAGCCACCGTGTTTGGGCGGTCCCAGTAGCCTGGTCGGGTCATGGCCCGGATCGCCGAGCTCCTCGCCGAAGGGCGGACATTCTCCTTCGAGTTCTTCCCGCCCCGGACCGATGCGGCCCAGCTGAGCCTGGGGCGGACCATCGCCGAGCTGGAGCCGCTCGGGCCCAGCTTCGTGTCGGTGACGTACGGCGCCGGTGGGAGCACGCGCCAGCGCACGCACGAGGTAGTGGCGTGGGTACGGCGCGAAACCGGCATCACGCCGATGGCCCACCTCACCTGCGCGGGCCATCGCAGGGACGAGATCGCCCAGATCCTCGAGTCCTACCAGGCGGCGGGGATCGAGAACATCCTGGCCCTCGGAGGCGACCCGCCCCGGGACCAGACCGAGATCGGCCCCAGCGACTACGCGTACGCGGCCGAGCTGGTGGCCGACGTGCGCGCTTCCGGGCCGTTCAGCGTGGGTGTGGCGGCGCATCCCGAGCTGCACCCCCGCTCGGCCAGCCGTGACGACGACCGCCGGTACCTGGCGGCCAAGCTGAGCGCGGCGGACTTCGCCATCACCCAGTTCTTCTTCGACCGCGACCACTACCTGCGCCTGGTCGACGAGCTGGCTGCGCTAGGTGTGTCGAAGCCCGTGCTCCCTGGGATCATGCCGGTGACCAACAAGGGCCAGGTCATCCGCATGGCCGAACTCTCGGGGACGGTGTTCCCCGCGTGGCTGGCGGCCCGCCTCGAGCCGGTCGAGGATCCGGACGACGTCCGCCGGATCGGAGTCGAGGTGGCCACCGAGCTGTGCGCGCAGCTGCTGGACGCCGGTGCGCCAGGGCTGCACTTCTACACCTTGAACCGCTCCAGCGCGACCCGCGAGATCTACGCCAACCTGGGCCTTCCCGTCGTCGTCTGATCGGGGCGGCAGGACGGCCGTGCCGCCACCACGACCATGCCCTCCCGTAGGATCGACTGGTCCTGGGGCCCCCGACACATGACGCTCACCACCACCGCTCCGCGCGCTACCGCGTACAGCCAATCGGTCCCGTACCTCCCGGGGCTGGACGGCTTGCGCGCTCTCGCCGTGATCGCCGTCCTCGTGTACCACGGCAATCCGAGCTGGTTGCGCGGCGGGTTCCTCGGGGTCGAGGTGTTCTTCGTGATCAGCGGCTACCTCATCACGATGCTGCTGCTGAGCGAACACCGCCGCACGGGTGAGATCGGGGTCAGGCACTTCTGGTTCCGCCGGGCCAGGCGCCTGCTCCCGGCGGTGTTCGCCTTGTTGGTCGTGGTCACTGCGGTCAGCGTGCTGTTCGTGCGCGAGGAGCTGACCAGGCTCCGCGGCGACCTGTTCGCGGCGCTCACCTACACGATGAACTGGCATCTGATCCTGGATGACACGTCCTACTTCGACCAGTTCGAACGGCCGCCGCTGCTCAGGCACCTGTGGTCGCTGGCCGTCGAGGAGCAGTACTACCTGCTCTGGCCCCTCGCTCTCTTCGGGCTGCTGGCCCTGTTCCGCAAGCGGCCCGACCGGCTGTTCGGGGCCATGATCGCCATCGCGCTGCTTTCGACCGTGCTGATGGCGCTCCTCTACGAGCCGGCCGATCCCTCCCGGGCCTACTACGGCACGGAGTGCCGCATGTCCGGGCTGATGCTGGGGGCCTGCTTGGCGCTGTTCTGGCATCCCCGCCAGCTCGGCGCCGGTATCCCCCCGGTTCGTCCCCGGATGGTCGGCGCTGTGGGGGTGGCCGGGCTCGCCGTGTTGGCGCTGCTGTGCGTGTTGTCCACCGAGCGGGGAGCGTTCCTGTACCGCGGCGGCTTTCTGCTCGTCGACCTGGCCAGCCTGGCCGTCATCGCCGCCGTGGCCCACCCCGCCGTGCGGGCCGGACGCACCCTGGGGATCCCGCTCCTCGTCTACCTCGGCCTCCGGTCCTACAGCATCTACCTGTGGCACTGGCCCGTCTTCGCGCTCACCCGCCCCGGGGTGGACATCGACGCCGGACCGGTGCCGGTCTTCGCCCTGCGCATCGTCATCACGCTCGTCCTGGCTGACCTGTCGTACCGGCTGATCGAGCTCCCGATCCGCGGCGGGGCCATCGGTCGGTGGGCGGCTGGATGGCGGCACAGCGAGGGCGCCGAGCGGGCACGGAAGACCCGCCGCGTATTCGTGGTGGGGCTCATCGGCGCCGGATCGCTGGTGCTCCTGACGCGGGCGGTGGTGAGCGCCCAGCCGACAACCAACGACATCGAGGCCAGCATCCAGGCGGGTCAAGCGGCGCTGGCCGACCAGACCACGTCCGCCGATCCGGCGGTGACTGACGCGAGGTCCGTGGCATCGAGTGCGCCCGTGGTCGGAACCTTGCCCCCGGTCGAGACGACGACCACCGTGATCTTGCCACCGATCCCGGTGATCGCCATCGGCGACTCGGTGATGCTCGGCGCGGCGCCGAGGTTGCTGGATGCCCTGGGATCGGACGTCTTCGTGGACGCCGCCGTCTCCCGGCAGTACAAGGACGCCACGCCCATCGTGCAGCAGCTCGCCGATCAGGGCCGCCTGGGTCGTGGCGTCGTGCTGCACCTGGGGAACAACGGGCCGATGTCGGCCGAGACGTTCCGATCCGTCATGGACCTGCTGGTCGACGTCCCGCGGGTGGTGGTCGTCAACGTGCGGGTCACCAAGCCGTGGGAGCCCGCCGTCAACCAGGTGCTGGCCGAGCAGATGCCCAGCTACCCGAATGCCCGCCTGCTCGACTGGTGGGGCGAGAGCGCCATGCACGGCGACTGGTTCTACGAGGACAAGACCCACCTCAACCCCGCTGGCGCCAGCGCCTACGCCATGCTCGTCACCGCAGCCTTGGGCGATCGACCGGCCGACACCACAACCACCCCGGCGCCGGAGACGACCGTTGCTCCCCCGTCCTCCGCGGGGGTCGAGACCACGGTGGCCCCCGCCGCCGAGAGCACCGCCGCCACGGTCCCACCAGTTCCGGCGGGGTGACGGGTCGACGCCGGCCCGCCTACGCTCGCCCGCATGCCCCAACCCGTGCGCGTAGCCGTCACCGGAGCCGCCGGCCAGATCGGCTACAGCCTGCTGTTCCGCATCGCGTCCGGCGCCATGCTGGGCGACGACCAGCCCGTCCTCCTGCAGCTCCTCGAGATCACTCCCGCGCTCAAGGCCCTGGAAGGCGTGCGGATGGAGCTGGACGACTGCGCGTTCCCACTCCTGGCGGGGGTCACGCTCTCCGACGACGCCGATGTCGCCTTCGGCGACGCCGACTACGCACTCCTGGTCGGCGCCATGCCCCGCAAGGCGGGGATGGAGCGCAGCGACCTGCTGTCGGCCAACGGGGGGATCTTCCGGCCCCAGGGCAAGGCCCTAAACGACAGCGCGCGGCGGGAGGTCAAGGTCCTCGTGGTGGGCAACCCGGCCAACACCAACGCCCTGATCGCCCGGAGCAACGCCCCCGACCTGGATCCTCGTCAGTTCACGGCCATGACCCGGCTGGACCACAACCGAGCGATCTCGCAGCTCGCCCAGAAGGTGACGGTGCCCGTCACCGACGTGACCCGGATGACGATATGGGGCAACCACTCGACCACGCAGTATCCCGACCTGTTCCACTGCGAGGTGGGCGGAAAGAACGCCTACGAGCTGGTCGGCGACCATGCCTGGGTGGATGGCACGTTCATCCCGACCGTGGCCAAGCGGGGCGCCGCGATCATCGAGGCGCGCGGTGCCTCCTCGGCAGCATCGGCCGCCAACGCCGCCATCGACCACATGCACTCGTGGGCGCTCGGCACGTCCGAGGGTGACTGGGTGTCGATGGCCGTCGTCTCGGATGGCAGCTACGGCGTATCGGAGGGCCTGATCTCCTCGTTCCCCTGCACCTGCGCCGGCGGCGACTACCAGATCGTGCAGAGCCTCGACATCGACGACTACTCACGGGGCAAGATCGACGCATCGGTCGCCGAGTTGGCCGACGAGCGCGCGGCGGTACAAGAGCTCGACCTGCTCTGACCAGCCGCGTCAGGTGAGGTCGGCGGTGGCGACGCGGCAGGCCAGCGTCATCATGTCGTCCACGCCCCGCTTCAGCTGCTCGTCGCTGATCCGGGTGGATTCCTCCCCCTCGATCACATCACTGACGGTCAGGAGCGTCAGCGCCTCCACGCCTCGGAGGGCGGCAATGGTGTAGAGCACGGCCGCTTCCATCTCCACGCCGAGGTGGCCCCGCTGCTTCCACCGGCCGGAGCGGCCGGGGTCGGGGTCGTAGAAGACCGCGCTGGAGACGATGGGCCCGACGTGCACGGTCGCTCCTCGCTCCCGGGCCAGGCGGACGGCCAGCTCGACCAGGGTCCACGTGGCCGTCGGCGCGTGCGGCTCCCCGTTGGTGTAAGTGAAGACGGTCCGGTCCTCCGGTGTCGCGGACACCGCGACCACGGTGTCGGCCATCTGCATGGCCGGCTGGAGCCCCCCGCACGTCCCCACCCGGATCAGCCGCCGTACGCCCAGTTGGATCAGCTCCTCGAACGCGATCGCCGCGCTCGGGCATCCCATGCCGGTGGATTGGACGGACAGCGGGCGGCCCTCGAACGTGCCGGTGAAGCCGAGCATGCCCCGCTCCTCGTTGACCCGACGCGCGCCGGGGTCGAAGAACGTGTCGGCGATGTACTCGGCCCGCCGGGGATCACCCGGGCACAGGACGGCGGGGGCGTAATCGCCCGGTTCGGCGCGCAGGTGGATCGGCATGGGCGGGAGCGTAGGGCCACCGACCGTCCGACGAGCCGGTCACGCAGGGGTCGGCGTCACTTCAGGAAGCGGCTGGTGGTGTTGTCGGCCAGGACCTTGCCGCCGGTCTGGCACGTAGGGCAGTAGTGGACCCGGTAGCTGGAGTACTCGACCTCGCGGACGGTGTCGCCACACACCGGGCAGGCTTCACCGGTCCGCTTGTGCACTCCGCCGGGCCGGTCGGCCGAGGCGCTCATGTCGGTGCGGCTGCGTTCGAACGCCAGGCCCTCGGTGACCGAGTCGTGGATGGCGTCCACCACCCGCTGCGCTCCTTCCAGGCCCAGCTTGCCGGTCGACGCGAAGGGAGACACCTTGGCCCGGTGGCACACCTCGTTGGCCAGGCGGCGGCCGATGCCGGCGATGCAGCGCTGGTTGCGCAGGAAGGTGTGGAGCCGCATCGGCTGTGCGGCGAAGCGGGTGGCCAGCTCCTGCGGGGTCACATCCATCGCCTCGGGACCGAGAGCGACGAGTGGGGCACTGGCCAGCGCCTGGCCGGCCGGCACGCACCAGACGCCGGCCCGGCGCTCGGTGCCCGCCTCGGTGAGGAGGAGGGCGCGCCCGTCCTCGAACCGCCAACGGGCCTGACCTCCCCGAGGTTTGAGCGACTGCTTCTCGTCCTCCTTGAGCCGCCCGCCCTGCATGAGGTGGACGACGAAGGTGAGCGGCGCGAACTCCATCAGCAGGTACTTGCCCCGCCGGCCGACCTCCTCGAGGGCGTGGCCGTAGGCCTCGTCCGGTGGCGGGACGGCCGTCTTGAGCGCGGTGAACTTGATGGGCTGGAAGCGGGCCAGCCGGTCGCCGGCGAAGGCCTCCGTCAGCCGTTCGGCGTGCGCTTGGACCTCGGGCAGTTCCGGCACGACCGGGCACGCTCCTTCAGCGGTACTCGGTGAGCGGGCGCACCGCGTTGAACACGCCGTCGAGCGCCTGGAACACCGGCTGGCTGTCGAGCAACTTCTGTTGATCCCCGGTCAGCCTGATGCGGCCGCCGATGAAGGCCTCCTGCGCGTTGAGCTCGCCGGTGGCCACGGCGACCGCGGTGTCCCAGTCCTGGACGAAGCGGACGTCCTCGGGCTGTGCGGGTCCGGCGCCGAAGCGGGCCGTGCCGTCGCCGACCTGGAGGTGGTAGGTCACCTCACCCTCCGGACCCTCGGTGACGATCTGCGTGACGCCGAGCCGCCGTCCGTCGGCGGCCTCCCGCATGGATTCGCTCCTCGCCACCTCGGCCGTCAGCGTCTCGATCCAGTCGAGGCTCAGGTAGCGGATCACGGCTCCAGTCTGCCCGACGAGGACCCTTCGACTGGCCGGCGGAAGCTGCTTGAATTCGATACCGATGGTATTACATACTAACGGTATGAATGTGAGGGCCGGTCGGATGCCCCGAGTCGATCAGGTCGCGCACAACCGTGACGCGTTGCTGCGAGCGGCCAGACGGGTGTTCCGCGACAAGGGCTACGCGGGCGCCAGCCTGGATGCGGTGGCCGATGCCGCCGGCTTCACGAAGGGTGCGGTCTACTCCCATTTCACCAGCAAGGCCGACCTGTTCCTGAGCCTGCTGGAAACCCGGATCGAGGCACGCGCCCTGCAGCAACTCGACCTGGTCGATTCGGTCGCCACCGACGGCGGGCCCCGTTGCCTCGCCGAGCAGGTCTTCGCCACCTCGCGTGCGGACCCGCTGTGGCAGTTGGCGGTGCTCGAGTTCCGGGTGGTCGCGGCGCGGGACCCAGCACTCGCCGCTCGGTACGCCGCATTGCACCGTCGGACCGTGGAGGGGATCGTCGCCACGCTGGAGGCGGCGTTCGCGGCTCTGGGACGCCGCCCCGCCCTCCCGCTGGCGGCGCTCGCCGTCGCAGGGCTCGCCCTCGACGCCGGCGGCTTCCTGGAGGACCTCGCCGATCCGGGATCGGTCCCCGATGATCAGCTCGCCGACCTCTTCCAGCGTCTCGCCGGTCTTCCCCTTCGATCCGGACCCACAAAGGAAGGATGACTCCATGGCCATGACCAACGCCGCCGCGGACCGTGACGCGGCCGAGTTCGCGGACTACCGCGCCCGCGCCCAGGCCGCGCTGTTCGGGTCCCTGCCGGCCCACATCGACCGGCTCGGGTGGGACGCCGACCGGATCGCCGCGTTCCAGCAGGAGCGGATCAGAGCCCTGCTGTCGGTCGCCAAGGAACGTTCGGCGTTCCACGCCCGCCGGCTCGCTGGTGTCGAGCCCGACCGCTTCGAGCTCTCCGACCTGC
>DASTFY010000097.1:0-11161 GCA_035719525.1 Acidimicrobiales bacterium | reverse complement strand
GAGGCGAGCAGCTCGCTCATACCGGAGGCCACGAGCGTGAGCACGACGTCGTTCACCGTCGCGTCGCGCGCCCGTCCGACCCGCTTGACAGCGGCGAGATCGAGATCCACCGTCGCCAGCCGCCGGCCCGCTCCCACGTGTCGGTTCAGCGAGGTGCGGGGAGCGAGCGTCGTTTGTCCGAGGAGATGAACCAGACCGGCACCGGCGGTCAGCAGAGGACGCGGGTGCCGGAGGCCCTCGATGCCGTTGGTGCCCACGCGCACCGCCCTGCGCCAACCGTCGACGAGGCTTTCGCGCAGTGGCCACGTGGGACTGGTGACGTCTCGGCGTGGTCCGCTGGGTATCGCAGCCGAGCGGCGAACGTCGGGCAGTGGTGCGGGGTCGAGGAGCAGCTCGAAGGTCTCGGCCGCCGACACGCCGTCGACCACTGCGTGATGCACTTTGTAGACGAGGCCCACTGACCCGTCGGCCAAACCGCCCACGAACCACATCTCCCACAACGGCCGGGCCCGGTCGAGCACCTGCATCTGCAGCTCGCAGCAGAGCTGTACGAGCTGGTCGCGAGAGCCGGGCGGGGGGAGGTTGATGCACCGCACGTGGTGGCCGATGTCGAAGGCCTGGTCATCGATCCACACCGGACGGCCGACCGCGAAAGGCATCGACGAGATCCGCTGGCGCATCCTGGGGCTGCGGTCGAGGCGCGACCCGATCGCGTCCCGGATGGCGTCGATGCGCACCCGGCCGGCGGTGTCGGTGAGCGCGCCTCCCTCCAGGAGGATGAGCGCGCCGACGTGCATCGGCGTGGTCGCCGACTCGAGCGCAAGGAAGCTGGTGTCAAGCGCCGAGAGGCGCCGGCGCCCAGGGACCGGTTCCGCGACCGGCGCTCGCGAGATGGGGACGGCGGTCACCGCCGAGCGACGACCGACGGCGACGACCTCCTCGAAGCACTCGGCCAGGCAGGTCGTGAGCACCTCGGGGTCGGGGATGGCCGAGGTGTCCGAGTTGATGCCGATGCCACACGTGTCCAGGTGGGACAGCAGCGCGACGCTGACCGCGGCACCCGAGGTGGGCCCGAAGCCGTAGAGCCGGAGTACCTCGGCGCCGGCCAGCCAGCTCCGCTCGTGGATGCCGGGCACGTTGGTGGCCACGAAGTCGATGCCCTTCAGCATCGATCCGAAGATCGAGGCGGTGACCTGGCCGGGAAGGTGGCTGAGCACGCCGGCCAGGACGTTGGTCAGCCCGATGGCGGGTTCGCGGCGCCAGGCCCGGGCGATCTCGCCCATGGCGCGCATGCGCTCGGCCGGATCCTCGATCGCCGTCGGCAGCGCGAAACGAGCCGGCGTGAACCGGTTGCCACCCCGTGCGTCCTCGAGTCGCCGCGTGCTGATCGGCATCGTGACCCGAAGGGCCTCCACCTCGAACCCGTGGCGTTCGTGGTATCGACGCAACCCGCCCACGACTGCGGCGAGGAAGGCGTCGTTCAGCGTGCCCCCGACCGACCGCCCGGCCCGCGCCAGGTCCTCAATCGGCACATCGAGCGTGCCGAGGTGGCGGTCGAGGCCGCGTGACCTCGTGACCGGGCTCAGCGACCGTGTTGCCGGAGCCAACAACTTGCCGATCGACCGCAGGACACGAGGAGCGTAGTTGGCAGCGGAGAGAGGATCGGCCACGGCCTCGCCGAGCGCGGATCCGACGGTGCCGAGCAGGTGGAGGCCGGCACGGCTGCCCACGCGGGGAGTCACCGGCTCCTCGTCGCCGTCCGAGCCGGGCGCCCCGTTCTCCGTCGGCCAAGGCCCTGGATCCATGAAGGCGGGCAGCAGCTGCACCCCGCCCACGCCATCGGTCATGGCGTGGTGGATCTTCATCACCACCGCCGCCCGGCCGTCTTCCAGCCCATCGACCACCGTCATCAGCCAGAGGGGGCGGGCCGGGTCGAAGGCCTCGCCGGCCTGGGCTCCGGCCAGGTCGAACAGCTCAGCGAGGGTTCCCGGCGCCGGCAGCCGCACCTCGCGGACGTGGTGCTCGAGGTCCATGTGACCAACGTCGACCCACCGCGGAACGCCCGCCAGTCGAGGCTGCACCCGTTGGCGCAACCGGGGGAACACGTGGGTGGCCGAGCCCAGCCGGTCGCGCAAGCGCGCCAGATCGGGCGGCTCAGCCAGCAGCGCCACGACGACGATGGTCGACCGCAGGGTCGGATCCCTCTCGATGGTCCACAAGACGGCCTCGGCGCTGGAGAGCGGCTGCGCCGTCGACGTCTCGCTCGGGTTCATCGCCGGCTCCGCCACGCCCGCCAGGACCACGCACCCGCCCCGAGCACGACCAGTGCGGCACCCGTCACCGCCGCAACCAACGGGATGGTCCGCTCGGCCAGGACGAGCCGGTCGCGCTGCTCGCCGACCCAGGAGGCGATCTCGGCGACGCTCGCCCCGGTCTGCGCGTACCGGTACTCGAACACCGGGATCGGCTGACCGGCCAACCGGTCGAGGGCCTCGATCACCGCGGTCACAGCCGGCTCGGAGCGATAGCGGTCGAGGACGTCCAGCAATGGCGGGAGCGCGTCGGGCGCCGGCCGGGCCCCGACCTGCTCGACAACCGAGCTGACGTCGACGATGGCCCCGGTGTCCGGCTCCACCAGGGTGCGGCCGGAGAAGGTGTCCACGTACTCGAGCGCGATCGGCTGGCCGGTCATGGTGGCCAGCGCAGCCAGGTCATCGGGCGACGCCACCCGCACCAGCGCCTCCAGTGCGGCGTCGACCGGGACGCCGGCGGCCAGCAGCAGGGGCTTGAGCTCGTCGAAGGAGAGCGACCGCGGAACGGGCATGTCCGTGGCGAGATCGGTCAGGTACGCGTCCGTGAGCGGCTGGGCCGTGCCGGAGCCAGCGAACTCCACCAGCCGCAGGCCGTTCACGTCCTCGGTCGAGCCCGTGGGCCGGGCCACGAACGTCGTGCCGATCTCGTCCTTGAACATGGTGACCGGCACCGCGCCGTCGGACGAGCGGGGCATCGCCACCCAGTACGCCCCCGACCGATCGAGCTGGTTCGACGGCTCGAACGCCCACGCCGCAGGGTCATCGACGTTCGCACCGGTGCGCCGATCCATCACGTACTGGTGGATCTGCTCGACTGGTCCACTTCCCTCGACGGCATACGCGATGGTCTCTCGGACCAGAACTCGTTCGCCGGTGCTCTCGCCGGGGACGCCCTGGACCGAGCGGTCGATCGAGAGTGCGGCGGTCGAGGGGGTGTCGAGCGGCAGTGCGGTGGCCGGGTCCACGAACAGCGTGAACGTGCCCTCATAGCGCGGGTGCTGATCGACGTCCGTCGGGAATCGCACCAACGCGGGCACCGCGAGGGATCGCCACAGCGCGGCCGCGGTCATCAACATGACGCCCGAGACCACGGCCACGAGCGGCCAACGTCGACGGCGTGGGCGGATCGGGGGATCGCTAGTCGACGGGGCGGAGGTGGGTTGGCTGGTGATCGCGGTTGCCAAGGCGTTGTCCAATCGCTCGGTACCATCTTTCGCGACGTCGCCGGTTGGGGCCAGGGCCGGAGGTCCCGCACCCGGTGCACGGCCGCGGCCCGACGCCGGGCCAGGGTCCAGGACCTTCGTCTCTGGTCCTCCCCTCCATTCCCTCCGACAATGGCTTCGGACCGTTGGCCGCATTGCCGGTGGCCAGTGGACCTCTCGAAAAGGAGGAATCATGCGCGCCGTGGTCGTTTACGAATCGATGTACGGCAATACCCATGCCGTGGCCACCCACATCGCCGAGGGACTCCGTTCCCGGTTCGAGGTCGACGTCGTGCCAGTTGCCGAAGCGACCGCGGAGCAGCTGGCCGGGTGCGACGTCATCGTCTGCGGCGGCCCCACCCACGTGCACGGGATGTCGAGTGAGCGGTCCCGCGCCGCCGCGGTGGCCGCCGTCGAGAAGCCGTCCAGCCCGCTGTCGCTTGACCCGGCCGCCGCCGGTCCAGGCCTGCGCGATTGGTTCCGCGGGCTGCCCTCGGGCGATGGCACCGCCGCCGCGGCCTTCGACACCCGCATCGACGGTCCGGCACCGCTCACCGGCCGGGCCGCGCGAGGCATCGCCCGCCGGCTCCGCGACCACGGGTTCCGCTTGGTCGTCGGCCCGGAGAGCTTCCTCGTCGACAAGCAGAGCCGGCTGCTGGCCGGTGAGAACGAGCGGGCCACCGCCTGGGGCGCCTCGCTGGCCAGTGCGGTCGCTCCCGCCGAGGGACAGCTTCGAGCCTGACCGGAGCAGCGGGGCGGTGTCCTCGCAGAAATCTGCAGGAGGTCGAGTGCCCTACGTGGCGATTCACAAGGAACGGGGACGATCGCGGGTCGAGCCCAACCTGCCCGACCTCGACGCCGCTCGCCGATCCTTCAGCTGGGATTCCGAGCGCGCTGCACTCGCTGGCCTACCGGCGGGAGGTTTGAACATTGCGTACGAGTGCGTCGACCGCCACGCGGCCGGCGGCGACGGCGAGCGGGTGGCCATCCGGTGGCTCGGCCGCCAGGGGGAGCGGCGAGAGCTCACCTACGCAGACCTGGCGGCGACGACGAACCGCTTCGCCAACGTGCTGGCGTCGCTCGGCGTGCTGGCGGGCGATCGAGTCTTCACTCTCACGGGTCGCGTGCCCGAGCTCTATAGCGCGGTTCTCGGCACGTTGAAGTACCGGGCTGTCGCGTGCACGTTGTTCTCGGCCTTCGGTCCCGAGCCCATTCGCCAGCGGCTCACGCTCGGCGGGGCCAAGGTCCTCGTGACCACCGAATCCCTCTACCGACGAAAGGTGGCTCCGATCCGCGAGGGCTTGCCCGACCTCCGTCACGTGCTGCTAGTCGACGGTGCGGGCGGGCCCGGGACGACCGACCTTCGTGATCTGATGATTGCCGCTCCGTCCGACTACGAGATCCAGCCCACCGATCGGGAAGACAGGGCGCTGCTCCACTTCACGAGCGGCACGACGGGTACGCCCAAGGGCGCCATCCACGTCCACGAGGCCGTGGTCGCGCACCGGGCCACGGCCCGCTGGGCGCTCGACCTGCACGACGATGACGTGTTCTGGTGCACCGCGGATCCGGGGTGGGTGACGGGCACGTCCTACGGCATCATCGCCCCGCTGGCCCTCGGCCTGACCAGTGTGGTCGACGAGTGCGATTTCGACGCGGAGCGGTGGTACCGGATCCTCCAGGAGGAGCGGGTGAGCGTGTGGTATACCGCGCCGACCGCCATCCGGATGATGATGCGCGCCGGTACCGAGATGGCCCGAGGGTTCGCGCTCCCACACCTGCGCTTCATCGCCAGCGTCGGGGAGGCGCTGAATCCGGAGGCCGTCCGCTGGGGGCTGGAGGCGTTCGGGCTGCCGATCCACGACAACTGGTGGCAGACCGAGACCGGCGGGATCATGATCGCCAATCTGGCCGCGGCCGACATCCGCCCTGGCTCGATGGGGCGGCCGCTCCCCGGCATCGACGTCGCCATCCTGCGGCGCGACGACCACGGCCACGTCCTGGTGCGGGACGGCAGCCCAGTAGAGGTCCACGACCCCGAGACGAAGGGCGAGCTGGCGCTGCGGCCGGGCTGGCCGTCGATGTTCCGCGGCTACTTGAACGACGAGGCCCGCTTCCAGGCCTGCTTCGCTGGCGGGTGGTACCTATCGGGTGACCTGGCCCGTCGAGACGAGGACGGCTACGTCTGGTTCGTCGGTAGGGGCGACGACGTCATCAAGTCGGCCGGACACCTGATCGGCCCGTTCGAGGTCGAGAGCGCGTTGATGGAACACCCGGCCGTGGCCGAAGCGGGCGTCATCGGCAAGCCGGACCCGGTGGTGGGCGAGATCGTGAAGGCGTTCGTGGTGCTCAGGGCCGGCGTCGAGCCGACCGAGGAGGTCCGTTTGGAGCTCATCGGGTTCGGGCGCAAGCGGCTGGGCGCGGCCGTGGCCCCCAAGGAGATCGCCTTCAGTCCGCACCTGCCGAGAACGCGCAGCGGCAAGATCTTGCGCCGCCTGCTGCGCGCTCGGGAGCTCGGCCTGCCCGAGGGTGACCTCTCGACGGTGGAGGAGGCGTGATGTCGACGGCCGTGCCCACGCCGGAGCAGCCGCTCGATCCGATGGGCGGTTGCCGCCTCTACCGGGAGATGCTGCGCATCCGCCGGTTCGAGGAGCGCTGTGTCGAGCTCTACAGCGCGGAGAAGATCCGGGGGTTCATGCACCTGTACATCGGCGAAGAAGCTGTTGCTGCGGGCGTAATGGCTGCACTCGCGCCGGAGGACAACGTGGTGGCGACGTACCGGGAGCACGGCCACGCCCTGGCCCGGGGGGTCGATGCCGGCTCGATCATGGCCGAGATGTTCGGGCGGGTGGAGGGATGCAGTCGAGGTCGCGGTGGCTCGATGCACGTCTTCGACGTGGATCACCGCTTCTACGGCGGCAACGCCATCGTCGGCGGCGGCATCCCCTTGGCGGTGGGGCTGGCGCTGGCCGACCACCTGCAAGGTCGTCACGCGGTGACGGCGGCCTTCTTCGGCGAGGGAGCGGTGGCCGAAGGTGAGTTCCACGAGTGCATGAACCTCGCCGCGCTCTGGGACCTCCCGGTCCTCTTCGTGTGCGAGAACAACCTCTACGCCATGGGAACCGCGCTCGCCCGCTCGCAGGTGGAGACTGATCTGCCCTTGCGGGCGGCCAGCTACGAGATGCCGGCCTGGTCAGTCGATGGCATGGACGCCATCGGAGTGGCGGAAGGGGCGGCGCGGGCGGTGGAGTCGATCCGCGCCGGGGGTGGCCCGCACTTCCTCGAGTGCCGCACCTACCGATTCCGGGCGCACTCCATGTACGACCCCGAGCTCTACCGTGATCAGGTCGAAGTGGAGCGCTGGAAGGAGCGAGATCCACTCCTGTGCCTGGCCGAGCGATTGCGGACGAACAGTGTGGTCAGCGACGATGACCTGGTCAGGCTCGAGGCGGAGGTGGCGGACGAGATCGACGCCGCCATCGCCTTCGCCGAGGCTGGCACCTGGGAGCCGGTCGAAGACCTCGACCGCTTCGTGTACTCGGAGAGCCAGCCATGACGATGACCAGCTCGGCCGTACGGCTCACCTACCGCGAGGCGATGCGGGCCGCCATCCGTGACGCGCTGCAGCGCGACGACCGTGTCTTCCTCATGGGCGAGGATGTGGGCCGATACGGAGGGTGCTTCGCAGTGAGCAAGGGCCTGCTCGACGAGTTCGGCCCCGAGCGCATCCGCGATACGCCGCTGTCCGAGTCAGCTTTCGTCGGAGCCGGGATCGGGGCGGCCCTCGCCGGGATGCGGCCCATCGTCGAGATCATGACGGTCAACTTCAGCCTCTTGGCGCTGGACCAGATCATGAACAACGCGGCCACGCTCCAGCACATGTCGGGTGGTCAGCTCCATGTCCCGCTCGTCATCCGGATGACGACAGGGGCCGGGCGGCAGCTCGCGGCGCAGCACTCCCACAGCCTGGAGGGTTGGTACGCCCACATCCCCGGCATCAAGGTGCTGGTCCCGGGCACGGTCGAAGACGCTCGCGGAATGCTCTGGCCCGCTCTGGAGGACCCTGACCCTGTGCTGATCTTCGAGCATGGCGCCCTCTACAACACCGATGCCCAGCTGCCGGAGGCCGCGTCGGCGCCAGACATCAGCTGCGCCGCCGTCAGGCGGTTCGGTGCCGACGTGTCGATCATCACCTACGGCGGGTCGCTGCCCAAGTGTTTGTCCGCAGCCGACGAGCTGGCGAGCTCCGGCATCGACGTCGAAGTCGTCGACCTGCGCACGTTGCGTCCGCTCGATGACGACACGGTGCTGTCGTCTGTGGTGAAGACGCACCGTGCCGTGATCGTGGACGAGGGGTGGCGAACGGGCAGCATCTCGGCGGAGATCAGCGCGCGGATCACCGAGCAGGCGTTCTACGACCTCGACGCCCCGGTCGCCAGGGTGTGCAGCGCCGAGGTACCCATGCCCTACGCGAAGCATCTCGAGGAAGCAGCCCTACCCCAGGTGGCTCGCATCACTGCGGCGGTGCGCCAGGCGGTGGATGGTGGCTGAGTTCCGGATGCCCTCGCTCGGCGCGGACATGGAAGCCGGCACGATCGTCGAGTGGCGAGTGAAGCCCGGCGACGAGGTGCGCAGGGGCGACATCGTCGCTGTCGTCGACACCGACAAGGCCGACATCGACGTCGAGATCTTCGAGACCGGTGTCATCGACCAGCTCCTCGTGCCCGTCGGCCGCCGGGTCCCGGTGGGCACGCCCCTGGCGGTCGTGAGCACGGGCACAGCCTCCCCGAACGGTTCGACCGCGGTGCCATCGGTCGCTCCGGTTCCGACGCAGCCGCCCGAGCCGCTGAGCGGCCCACTGCCGAAACCGCTGAGCGGCCCACTGACGGAGCCGGAGCTGCGCTACAGCACCGTGCTGCGCCGTCTCGCCCACCACCTGGGCGTCGACATCGGCACCGTCACCGCCACGGGACCTGACGGCAGCGTGACCCGAGACGACGTCGTTCGCGCCGCGCGCCCGCCTTCCGGCGTCCTTGAGGTCCTTCCATCCGCCGCCGAGGCCGTAGCCACCGAACCACTCGGTGTCGGTGGGCGGCCCGGTGAGCGGTCGGTCACGATGCGGCGGGCCATCGCCAACCTGATGGCCCGCTCGAACCGGGAGATCCCGCACTACTACGTGGCGACCGACATCGACATGTCGACTGCGGCGCGCTGGCTGGAAGCGACGAACGCGCAGCGCTCGGTGGCCACGCGGCTCCTGCCTGCCGCGCTCATGCTCAAGGCCACGGCCCTGGCCGCCAGGCAAGAGCCGGCGCTGAACGGGCTCTGGGTCGACGACGCGTTCGTGCCCGGCTCCGGGATCCACCTCGGGGTCGCCGTCTCGCTTCGCACCGGTGGCCTGGTCGCGCCCGCGCTGCACGACGCCGACGCCATGGACCTCGACACATTGATGCAGGCCCTCCGCGACCTGACACAGCGAGCGCGAACTGGGCGCTTGCGCAGCTCGGAGATGGCCGATCCGACCATCACCGTCACCAATCTCGGGGACCAAGGGGTGGACACCGTCTTCGGCGTGATCTACCCGCCGCAGGTGGCGCTCATCGGGCTGGGCAAGATGGTGGAGCGCCCGTGGGCGGACCACGGCATGGTCGGAGCGAGGCCGATCGTGCGGGCGACCCTTGCCGGTGACCACCGTGCCACCGACGGGCGCACGGGAGCGCGACTGCTCACCGCCCTCGACGCCCTACTGCAGCATCCGGAGGAGCTATGACTGACCTCTCACCCACCGACGTAATCCTGGCCACGCTGGCGCAGGTGGCGCCCGAAGCGGATCCGGCCGCCCTCGGTCCCGACGCCGACCTGCGCCTGGAGCTCGACCTCGACTCGATGGACTTCCTCAACTTCGTGGTGGGCATCGACGAGCGCACGGGCATCGACATCCCCGAACGGGACTATCCACGGCTCAGCACCCTGAACCGCTGCATCGAGTACCTGACCGGGCGCATGGCTGAAGTCTGAACGCCCGACACGGAGCCGGACCTGGGACCGCCGAACGCCCACCCGCGACGCCGTGCGAAGGAGGCAGCACGATGACCGCTACACCCGGCCACTACGAACAGCTCTTGGACGAGCTGCGAAATCCGACGCGCTCGTTGCGTCACCAGGTGCCCGAGGTCTGGGCCGCCTTCACGCGGCTGCACGAGGAATCCATGGGCGACGGAGCACTGCCGGCCCACGTGAAGGAACTCATGGCGCTCGTGGCGTCGGTGGTCAAGCGGTGCGACGGTTGTATCGGCTACCACGCGAAGGCCGCCGCCCGACGGGGAGCCACCCCCGAGGAGGTGGCAGAGGCACTCGGGGTCGCGCTCTTGATGGACGGCGGTGTGGCCAGCGTCTACGCCCCCCGCGCCTGGGAGGCCTACCAGGAGTTCACCCGCGACGGATCAGAATATTGACGAGGATTCGGCTCAGGCACTCCGACACGGGGAAGGTATCGCGATGAGCAACGCAGAAGCCGGACCGCCGAAACTGCCGCCCCCGTGGTTCGTGCACACGTTCTGGCGACTTCATCGCGCCCTCTACCGGCTCAGTGGTGGCCGATTCCTGTGGACCACGGCAAACAAGCGCGGCTGGGGTGCACTGCGTCTCACAACCATCGGCCGGAAGTCCGGGCAAGAACGCAGCGTCATCATCGGCTACATCGAAGACGGCCCCAACCTCGTCACGCTCGCGATGAACGGCTGGGACGAGGGCCATCCCTCGTGGTGGCTCAACCTCGAGGCGCATCCAGACGCGGTCCTTCGATTGGCGCGCCAGCAGCCCCGCCCAGTGCACGCTCGCCCTTCCACTGGGGAAGAGCGTGATCGGCTGTGGCAGCGCTGGATCGAGATTCATCCCGACCTCGACGCATATGCCGGCCGGCGCTCGACCGAGACACCCGTCGTCGTCCTCGAACCGCTCGACAGGACGGCCTGACAGCGGCGTCCGCGAACGACGCTGCGACCGGCACGCCTGCCCGCCACCGCTCTTGACGCCCTACGGCAGCATCCGGAGAAGCTATGACCGACCTCGCACCGAACGACGTCAGTCGGGTTGCATCGCGTACGCGCCGAGGAGGTCGCGCGCCGACACGATGCCGACCAGCCGGCCGTCCTCCTCGAGCAGAACGTGGCGGACGTACTCCTCCATCATCAGCTCGGCCACCTCATGGACGCTCGCGGATGCGTCGCACCACACCACCTTCGTGCTGGCCAGGTCCCGGGCCGGCGTGACCGTGGGATCGCGGGCGTCGGCGACTCCACGCACCACGTCTCTCTCGGAGATGACGCCCTCGACGCTGTCCATCGAGCCCAGGACGACAAGGCCGATCTGGTCCCCGGCCAGTTCGTCGGCGACGGCCAGGAGCGTCGAGTCCGGCGGCATGGTGATGACCGCTTCGGCGGCGTACACACGCACGCAGGCGTCCCCGCCGGTCATCGGCACCGCGTCGGTGGGCTCGGTCATGTCAGGTGTCCTCCTTGTCAGGGTGTCCGGCCATCCGAGGTTTCTTCATCGACGGCCGTCCGGGTCATCGTCGCGGCGGGCAGCCGACAGCAGCAGCCGTTGCTCGGCCGATGCCAGCGTCCGCCGTGCCGCGTCGGCGGCGTC
>DASTFY010000096.1:0-2744 GCA_035719525.1 Acidimicrobiales bacterium | reverse complement strand
AGTCGTCCTTCGGGAAGTGGGCCGGCACCCAGTCCGCGATGACACCGATCCCCCGCTGGTGCAGGTGGTCGACCAGGAAGCGGAAGTCGTCGGGGGACCCGAAGCGCGACGTCGGCGCGAAGTACCCGGTGACCTGGTAGCCCCACGACCCGCCGTACGGGTGCTCCATCACGGGAAGCAGCTCGACGTGGGTGAAGCCCAGGTCAACGACGTAGTCGGCCAGCTCGTCCGCGGCCTGCCGGTAGGACAGACCGGGCCGCCACGAACCGAGGTGGACCTCGTAGATCCGCATGGGGTAGTGCCGGTTGGCGTCGCGCTCGCTCCGCGCCGTCACCCAGTCGGCGTCACCCCACTCGTAGGTGCTGGCCGTCACGATGCTGGCCGTCGACGGCGGGTGCTCGCACTGCCGGGCCATGGGATCGGCCTTGAGCCGCACCTGACCATCACGGCCCTCCACCGCGAACTTGTACCGATCGCCGACCCCGGCCTCGGGCACCACGCCGGCCCACAGCCCGGACCCACCCTGGGGCGTCAGGCGGTCGGTCCCGATGCGCCAGTGGTTCCAGTCGCCCACGACGGCCACGTTCCGGGCGCTCGGCGCCCACACCGCGAACGAGGTTCCCGGCGGCTCGGGCGCCGCCCGGACGTGGGCGCCGAGCGCCTCCCACAGCCGCCAATGGTGGCCCTCGCCGATGAGGTGGATGTCGACCTCACCGAGCGGAGGCTGGACGGGGGGAGCCGGCACAGCGGCCGACTCTAGGAGCAGTGGCCAGCGTGGCTCCCACCGGACGGGGGCTACGTTGGCCCGCCGTGCGCATCGCCGTGGTGTCGTGGGAGTACCCACCGCTCGTGGTGGGTGGCATCTCCGCCCACGCCGACGGGCTGGCCCGGGCCATCGTCCGCGCCGGTCACGACGTCGTCGTCATGACGCTGCACCATCCCGACGCGCCCGACGACGGGGTCGTGGACGGCGTGAGGGTCCTGCGAGCCCGCCCCGAGCTGCCCTGGCTCCCCGACGACCACTTCGTCGCCCACATGGCCAGCGCCAACCACCATCTCGTGGCGCTGGCGGCGCGCCTGGGATCGTGGCGGCCGGATCTGGTGCACGCTCACGACTGGCTGGTGGCATGGGCCGGCGCGACGTTGCACGCCACGTGGCAGGTGCCGCTCGTGGCCACCGTCCACGCCACCGAACGGGGACGCAGCGGTGGGCACATCGGTCCCGGCCAGCCGACTGCCATCAACAGCGTCGAGTGGTGGCTCACGTACGAGGCGGCCCGGGTCATCTGCTGCTCGGAGTTCATGCGGGGCGAGGTCATCGACGCGTTTCAGCTCCCTCGGGACAAGATCGATGTGGTCCCCAACGGCGTCGACATCGACGAGTGGACCCCTCCGGCGTCGGGCGAGCGGGACGGTGGCGATCAGCCCTTGATCGTGTCGTGGGGGCGGGTCCAGTACGAGAAGGGGTTCCAGACCCTGGTGCACGCCTTGCCCGAGGTTCGCCTGGCCGCTCCCGATGCGCGGGCGGTCGTGGCGGGGCGGGGCTCCTACCTGCAGGAGCTGCACGCCACGGCGCGGGCACTCGGCGTCGACGACATCTGCGACTTCCCCGGCTTCGTCCCCGACGAGGAGCTCAAGGCGCTGCTCCACCGGGCCACCGTCGCTGTCATCCCCAGCCTCTACGAGCCCTTCGGCATCGTGGCTCTCGAAGCCATGGCCGCGGGGGCGCCGGTGGTCGCCGCGGCCGCCGGCGGACTGATCGAGGTCATCGACGGGACGGGCGCCGGCCTCCTGTACCCCCCAGGCGACGCCGGTGCGTTGAGCGGCACCTTGCGCGGCGTGCTCGCCCACCCCGACGCCATGGTGGCGCAGCGTGCCTCTGCCTACGCCCTCCTCCGCGACAGGTACACGTGGGACGCGGTGGCGGCCCTGACCCTCCCCGTCTACGAAGCCGCCCTCCGGCCCTACTGACCCTTCCGGGGCGGTATTCGGGGGGCATGCGACGCGGGGCGTGACGACAGGAACGCCGGCCGCGGTCGAACGGGGCCGTTTCAGGTCGTCGTCGCGTCGGTCCGGGCGCCGACTTGTGAAGCAGCGCTTTTGTTCATAATGTCGATGAACATGATGAATCGAGTGAACTTTCCATCGCCCGGCCGCCGTCCGCTCCTCGCGCTCGGCGTCGCCGCCATCCTGCTGGCGGCCTGCGGTAGCTCCGGCTCGACAGAGCCGTCAGGCGACGCCGCTTCGTCGCCGGCTTCCACAGGGGCAGCAAGTGCAGAGCCGGTGACGCTGCGCCTCGGCTACTTCCCGAACATCACCCACGCCACCGCGCTCGTCGGCGTCGGCAAGGGCATCTTCGAGGAGAAGTTGGCCGACAACGTCACCCTGGAGACGAGCACCTTCAGCACCGGCACGGAGGCTTCCGAGGCCCTGTTCGCCGACGCCGTCGACATGACCTACATCGGCCCCAACCCGGCCATCAACGCCTACGCCAAGAGCGACGGCGCCGCCGTTCGGGTCATCTCCGGCGCGACCTCCGGCGGGGCCTTCCTCGTCGTGAAGCCGGAGATCAACAGCCCCGCCGACCTGTAGGGCAAGGTCCTCGCCACGCCGAGCCTGGGCAACACCCAGGACGTGGCACTGCGTTCGTGGCTGAAGGAGAACGGCTTGAGCTCGGACGAGGCCGGCGGTGGCGACGTCAGCATCGCCCCTCAGGAGAATAGCCAGACCCTGCAGACCTTCCT
>DASTFY010000095.1:0-7154 GCA_035719525.1 Acidimicrobiales bacterium | reverse complement strand
GGCCTGCCGCTCGAGGTGCGGGTACGCGATGTCGTAGTACGTGCTGTACACCTCGTAGGTGCGGCCGAGGGCGTAGCCGCGGCCGCGGTACTGCTCGCCGAAGCGCCGGATGTCCATCTTCCACAGGTCCATCGGGGGCTCGCGGCCGACGATCCACTCGGCCATCACCTGGCCGTTGCCGCCCGCGCCGGCGATGCCGTGGGCACAGAACCCGGCGGCCACGAAGAACCCGGTCACCTCGCTCTCGCCCAGGATGAACTCGCCGTCCGGCGTGAAGGCCTCCGGGCCGTTGACGAGCTGGATGACCTCGGCGTCGGCGAGACAGGGCACCAGCGTCGACGCCGCCTCGGTCAGGGGCAGGAAACGGTCCCAGTCGGGCGGGAGCAGCGTGTTGTTGAAGGTGGGAGGGACGTCACCGTCGACGCACCACGGCTCCGGCTCACGCTCGTAGCCACCGACCACCAAACCACCCACCTCCTCGCGGAAGTAGACGAGCCGGTCCGGGGCGCGCATCGTCGGCAGGTCCTTCGGCACCTCCTGGCGCGGTCGGGTGAGCGCGTACTGGTGAGCCATCGGCACGATCGGCACGTTCACGTCGACCATGCGCCCGATCTCGTGGGCGAAGATCCCGCCCGCGTTGACCACCACCTCGCAGGCGACCCGACCCCTGTCCGTGTCGACGTGGGTGACGCGCCGGCGGTTCCGTCGGTCCTCCACGCCGATCCCCGTCACCCGAGTCATCGTGGCGATCTCCGCGCCGCGGTCGCGGGCTCCGGAGGCCATCGCCATGGTGAGATCGCTGGGGTTCAGCCAGCCGTCCGTGGGGAGCCACACCGCGCCCAGGACACCGGCGGGGTCGAACAAGCCCCGGAACCGCTGCTGGGCCTCGTCGGTCGAGATCAGCTCCAGGGGGAGCCCGAACGTCTGCGCCCATCCGGCCTGGCGGGCCAGCTCCTCGAGGCGCGCCGGCGTGGACGCCAGGCGTAGCGAGCCGACCTCGTGCCAGCCCGGGTCATGGCCCGTCTCCGCCGCCAGGCGGCGATAGAGCTCGACCCCGTTCATCATCATGCGGGTCAGCGTCAGGCTGCTGCGGAGCTGCCCCACCAGGCCGGCGGAGTGGAACGTCGAACCGGAGGTGAGCTGGTCCCGCTCGACCAGGACGACGTCGTCCCACCCGAGCAGGGTGAGGTGGTAGGCAATGCTGGCCCCGCCCACCCCACCACCGATGATGACCACTCGGGCCTGGTCGCGCATGGGTGGCGACGGTAGCCATTCGCCGCCGCGCCGCCTTGCCGAAGCCCCCCGCGGTGGGCTACCGGACGGCTCCAAATACCGCAGAACGGGGTTTGTGAGGCGATTCCGGGGCCGTAGTAGCGTCGCTCGCGATGTCAGAGTTCCTGCGCAGCTACCTCACGGTGGCCATCTTCATGGCTGTGGCCATCGGGTTGGTCGCCGGGATGCTGGCGCTGGGCGGGCTCCTTCGGCCGATCCGACCGATGCCCCAGAAGTACATCCCCTACGAGAGCGGCGTCGATCCTGTGGGCCAGGGATGGTCGCAGAGCCAGATCCGCTACTACGTGTTCGCCCTGCTGTTCGTGATGTTCGACGTCGAGGCCGTGTTCATCTTCCCCTGGGCCACGCAGCTCGAGCGGTACGCGGGGTACGGCCTCGTAGAGATGGGCGTTTTCGTGGGTGTGCTGCTCCTCGGCCTGCTGTATGCCTGGAAGAAGGGCGTGCTGCGGTGGGTCTGACGACGGCGCTGCGGCTCCGGGCGGTCTGAATGGGCCTGGTCGAGAAGGGGCGGCTTCCCAAGTCGCTCACGACGCTGTTGAACCTCGGGCGGTCGTATTCGATGTGGGTGTACCAGTGGGGCCTGGCCTGCTGCGCCATCGAGATGGGTGCGGCGTTCGGCTCGCCCCGGTACGACGTCATGCGCCTGGGGGTCATTCCCCTTCCGGCCAGCCCGCGCCAGGCTGATCTGGTCGTCATCTCCGGCACCGTCACGGACAAGATGGCGCCTGCTATCCGCCGGCTGTGGGAGCAGATGCCGGACCCCAAGTACGTGATCTCGATGGGCAGTTGTGCCAACTGTGGCGGGCCCTACTGGGACAGCTACTCCGTGACCAAGGGTGTCGACCAGATCATCCCGGTCGACATCTACGTCCCGGGGTGTCCGCCTCGGCCCGAGGCGCTCCTCGAGGGCATCGTGCTGCTCCAGCAGCGCATCAAGACCGAGGACATGGCCGAGCGCTGGAGGGGGGATCCCATTGTCGTCAACGGGTGACGCTCCGGCCGGCGGGACGGGAACCGAAGCGCCGACGAGCCCGGAAGACAGCGCCCTCGTCGACGACGCCCGGGCCGGTGTGCTGGCCGACCTTCAGGCCGCGCTCGGCGACGCCGTCGTCGACTCGCTGCTCAAGCCCGGCGACGACCTCTGGGTCCGGGTCCGCACGGACGCCTGGGTGCAGGCCGGCGAGGCCACCAAGGCGCTCGGCTTCGACTACTTCTGCTTCCTCTCGGTGCTGGACTGGCTGCCGTCGCCGTACGGCCGGGGCGAGGACGATCCCACCGAACCGCCGCCCGAGCGGGAGACCGCCGTCCGTCCGGGCTACTGCGGGGGCGACACCCGCTTCCAGCTCTTCGCCCGGCTCGTCAGCTCGACCCGCCACCTCGGCGTCACCCTGAAGGTCGACGTGCCGGACGGCGACGAGCCCGAGATGCCCTCCTGGGTGGGCCTCTTCGCCGGCGCCAACTGGCACGAGCGCGAGGCGTGGGAGATGTTCGGCATCCGCTTCGCCGGCCATCCCGATCTGCGGTACCTCTACCTGCCGACGGACTTCCAGGGCCACCCGCTCCGCAAGGACTTCCCCCTGCTGGCGCGGATGGTCAAGCCCTGGCCCGGCATCGTCGACGTCGAGCCCATGCCGGCCGAGCTCGACGCGGACGGCGAGGGCGAGGTGGAACCGTGACTGTCATCACCGATCGGGAGCAGCTGCGCTACATCGCCGGGCAGGCGGCAGATGCGCGGGTCAACGTGGAGATCGAGACCGAGGGCATGACCCTCAACATCGGGCCCCAGCACCCGGCTACCCACGGCACGCTGCGGATCGTGACCCGGTTGGACGGCGAGCAGGTCGTGTGGGCCGAGCCGGTGGCGGGCTACATGCACCGCGGCTACGAGAAGCTGTGCGAGGTCCGCACCTTCCCCCAGGTCACCACCCTCGTCAACCGCATCGACTGGCTCGGCAGCTTCGCCAACGAGGTGCCCTTCATCCTGGCGACCGAGAAGCTGATGGAGGTCGAGGCACCACCGCGCGCTCAGCACATCCGCACCATCCTGTTCGAGCTGTCCCGGATCGCCAACCTCTCGCTCTTCCTCGGCGACCTCGGCGTGCAGCTCGGCGCGCTCACCCCGGTGTTCTACGCCTTCCGCGACCGCGAGTACGTCCTCAACCTGATCGAGGGCGCGACGGGTGGGCGGTTCCACCCGAACTTCGACCGGATCGGCGGCCTGAAGGACGACCTGCCCAAGGGCTGGATCGACGAGACCAAGGCCGTCATGAAGAAGATGCGGCGCTTCTGCGACGAGATGGACGACCTGCTCTTCGGGAACGAGATCTACCAGGCCCGGACGCGCGGCATCGGCGTGATCCCCACCGAGGTGGCTCTCAGCTACGGACTGTCCGGCGCCAACCTGCGAGGCTCTGGCGTCGACTGGGACCTCCGTCGAGACCAGCCGCTCCCCATGGCGTGGGACAAGTGCGACTGGAAGGTCTGGACCCACACCGACGGCGACGTCTTCGCGCGGGTGTGGGTGCGCCTCCAGGAGACGCGGGAGGCCACCAAGATCGTCGACCAGCTGCTCGACTCCCTGCCGAGCGGGCCGATCATGGCCAAGGTGCCCCGCATCATCAAGGTGCCGGAGGGCGAGGCCTGGGTGTCGACCGAGAACCCCCTGGGCGAGATGGGCTACTACGTCGTGTCGAGGGGCGAGACAGGCCCGTTCCGGGTGAAGATCCGCACCGCCAGCTTCAACAACATCTCCGTGGCGTCGTGGGTGCTCCGGGGCGTTTACGTCCCCGACGTGATCGCCATCCTCGCCTCGCTCTACTTCATCCTGGGGGACATCGACCGGTGACCCTCGCCGTGGACATCCCCTACTGGGGCCAGTCGCTGCTGCGCGTCGTCGGCGTACTGGTCGTGGTGTTGTTGCCGGCGGGCACCCTCGTCTACCTCTACCTGTTCAAGATGATGAGCTTCATGCAGAGCCGGCTCGGGCCCATGGAGGCCGGGCCGTACGGCACGCTGCAGTTGTTCGCCGAGGTCGGCAAGTTCATCCAGAAGGAGGACATCAGCCCCCGCGGGGCCGACCTGCGGATCTTCCGCATGGCGCCCTACGTCGTGGTGCTGACGGTCTTCCTCATCTACGTCGCCATCCCGTTCGGGCCGGACGCCGTCTTCGCCGACTTCGAGGTGGGCGTCTTCTACGTGCTGGCCGTGTCGAGCATCTCCGTCCTCGGCGTGCTGATGGCCGGATGGGCCAGTGCCAACAAGTACTCGTTGATCGGTGGCTTGCGGGCCGCCGGCCAGCTGATCGCCTACGAGCTGCCGATGGTGCTGGCGGTGCTGGGTGTCGTCATCCAGGCCGAGACCATGAACATGCAGGGCATCGTCGCCGCGCAGAGCGGCGGAGCCATCGTCGGCATCGACCTCATCGGCAACCCGTTCATCATCACGCAGTTCGTCGGGTTCTTGATCTTCATGATCGCCATCCAAGCCGAGCTGACCCAGACCCCCTTCGACATGCCGATCGCCGAATCCGAGCTCGTGGCCGGCTACATGACCGAGTACTCGGGCCTGCGGTTCCTGCTGTTCTTCATCGGTGAGTTCGCCGCGGCCGGCGCGTTCGCCGCCGTGGCCGCCACCCTGTTCCTCGGCGGCTGGGCCCTGCCGGCGAGTTGGTTCGACCAGACCCAGGACTTCATGAACGTGATCGGCCCGCTGGTGCTGTTCGGCAAGATGGTGCTGCTGGCGGGGATCATCTTCTGGGTCCGCTTCACGTACCCCCGCTTCCGGGAGGACCAGCTCCAGCGGTTCGCGTGGAAGGTGCTGATCCCCCTCTCGTTGGCCAACATCATGGTGACCGGCGTGTTCAAGGTGGCGTTCTGATGGCCAAGCTGCCCGGCGTCATCAAGGGCCTCGGCGTCACGCTCGGCACGATGGGGCGGACCATCACCAAGGGCGCCAACACCGTGCAGTACCCGCGGGAGAAGGAAGCTCCGCCGCTCCGGGCCCGAGGCGTGATCGCGCTGCGGGAGGAGAACTGCACCGTCTGCATGCTCTGCGCCCGCTCCTGCCCGGATTGGTGCATCTACATCGAAGGGCACAAGGAGAAGGCGCCGCCCCGCCGGCCGGGTGGGAAGCCGCGGACCGTCTCGGCCCTCGACCGCTTCGACATCGACTACGCGCTGTGCATGTACTGCGGGATCTGCGTCGAGGTGTGCCCATTCGACGCCTTGTTCTGGAGCCCGGAGTACGAGTACTCGGAGCCGAAGATCGCCGACCTCCTCCACGACAAGGACAAGCTCGGCGAGTGGATGGAGACGGTGCCCGAGTATCCCGAGCTCGAGGTCGGCGCGGACAAGAAGGGCAAGAAGTAGTGGTCGCGCAGCAGATCGCGTTCGCCGTCGTCGCCGCGTTGATGATCGTCGGCGCGTTGCGGGTGGTGACCTCGAACAACGTCGTGCACGCCGCGCTCTGGCTGGTGCTGGTGCTGGCCGGCGCGGCCGCGCTGTACCTGCTGCTGGCGGCGGAGTTCGTCGCCATCACGCAGGTGCTGGTCTACGTGGGTGCGGTGATGGTCCTGTTCATCTTCGGCACCATGCTCACGCGGGCCCAGATCGGACCGGAGCGGGCGCTCAACAACAAGAGCTGGCCGGTGGCGCTCGTGGTGTCGCTCGTCCTCGGGGGGACGCTGGCCTACGTGCTCATCGACACGTTCGGAGACGACGAGCTTCCCGAGGACCCGGCCATCCAGTCAGTGCAGAGCGTGAGCGACTCGATCTTCGGTCCCTACCTGATCCCGTTCTGGGCCCTGTCGTTCGTGCTGCTGGCGGCCATGGTCGGGGCCATCGTGCTGGCCAGAAAAGACTGAGTCTTCGTCGCCGTGCTGATCAACGAGTTCCTCCTTCTGGGCGCGGTGCTCTTCTCCATCGGGGTCTACGGCGTGCTGGCCCGCAGGAACGCGGTGCTGGTGCTCATGTCGATCGAGCTGATCCTCAACTCGGTCAACATCAACCTGCTGGCCTTCGCGCTGCAGCGCTCAGGCGAGGAGGCGGCCGCGGGCAGCGCCTTCGCGCTGTTCATCATCGCGGTGGCCGCGGCCGAGGTCGGCGTGGGCCTGGCCCTCGTCCTCCTGATCTACCGCAACCGCCGCTCGATCGCGCTGGACGAGCTGTCCGAGATGAAGGGCTGAGTCCGCGGCCATGTGGTTCCTGGAGAACGCCTGGCTGATCCCGGTCATACCGACCGTCGGCTACTTCGTCATCCTCCTCTTCGGAAAGCGGCTCCCGCTCCGGGGGGCCGAGGTCGGCCTCGGCTCGCTGGCCGCGTCGTTCCTGCTGGCCTGCGGGACCGTCTACCAGTGGATCCAGCGAGTCGACCACTACACCGCGGGCGGCGGCCATGGCGAAGGCGCGTTCGGCGCGGCGTCGGCCTTCGGCCGGTCGATCATCCCGGCTCAGGCGGCGGAGGCGGCGCACGAGGCGGCGACATTCGTCCCGCCGGTCATCCGCCAGTGGACGTGGTGGCAGGTGAGCGAGTTCAAGTTCACCCTGGGCATCCAGGTGGACGGCCTGTCCGTCACGTTCATGTTCGTCGTGGCCCTCATCGCCATGCTCATCCAGCTGTACTCCATCGAGTACGTGCGGGGCGACCGCCGCTTCACGTTCTTCTTCTCGGCCCTCACGCTGTTCGCGGCCGGGATGCTCTGCATGGTGGTAGCCGAGAGCACGGTCCAGTTCATCCTGGGCTGGGAGATCATGGGCCTGTGCTCGGTCCTGCTGATCGGGCACTGGTGGGAGGACTACGCCAACGCGCGCGCCGCGCTCAAGGCGTTCTTCACCGTGCGGGTGGGGGACATCGGGATGCTTGTG
>DASTFY010000094.1:0-4695 GCA_035719525.1 Acidimicrobiales bacterium | reverse complement strand
GACGAGAGGCCGAAGTGCTGGAGCGCGTCGGCCACCTCGGCGGGCAGCGACTTGCGGTGGGTGAGGAAGGCCCGCCCCTCTGGGGTGTTGAACAGCACGTCGAGCTCGTCGGTGGCACGGTCGCTGACGGCGCAGACCACGTCCGTGTTCATCACGTTGTGGATGAGCGGGATGTGCTTGTCGCCGATGCCCTGGATGTTGTGCTCACCGAAGCCGTTCTCGAGCATCGTCGGGCACTCCAGCGCCTCCACCGCCACGATGCGGGCGCCGTGCTCGTCCTTCAGGCGGTCGCCGGCGGCGATGGTGCCGGCCGAACCGGTGGCCGACACGAAGGCGGCCAGCCGCAGGTCGGGGCGCCCGATCCGTACGGCCGCGAACACCTGGTCCAGGGCCCGTCCGGTGATCTCGTAGTGGGCGAGGTGGTTGCCCAGCTCGGCGAACTGGTTGAGCACGAAGTTGTCGGGATCCTCGGCCAGCTCGTGGCAGGCGTCGTAGATCTCCTTCACGTTGCTCTCGGTGCCCGGCGTCCGCACGACGTCGGCCGGGTCGGCGACCCAACGGTCCAGCCAGTCGAAGCGCTCCTGCGACATGCCGGCCGGCAGCACGGCAACCCCGCGGCAGCCCATGATGCGGCTGATGGCCACGCCGCCCCGGGCGTAGTTCCCGGTCGAGGGCCAGATGGCGCGATGCCGGGTGGGGTCGAACTGGCCGGTGATCACCCGCGGTGCGAGGCAGGCGTAAGCCGCCAGCACCTTGTGCGCGCCGATCATGGGGAAACGATCGCCGAAGATCACGATGATCGGGCTCTCGACCCCGGTCAGCGTCGAGGGCAGAACCACGTGCTCGGGGACGTCGACGCGGCCGCCCGAGAGGTCGTTGTACCAATGGACGCGGAACAGGTTGCGGGCATCCGGCGCGTCCCGCTCCGCGCCGTCGGTCCGCTCACGGTCGATGCGGTGTGGATCCGCGAGCTCGGCGAAGGTCGGCAGCACGATGCCCTGCCGGGCGCAGCGGTCGATGGCCCGCTGGCGGGCGTCGCCGTCGACGACCTCGTCGGTCAGCCCGAGCTGGGTGACGAGCGCGAGCGGGTCGAGGTCGGAGGGCGCGACGGGCACGATCGGCAGTCTGCCAAACGCCGGCCGCGGCGATACCCGAACGGCTCGCCGGTCGAGACATACATCAAGGGCCGACTTGGGTATTTCCCGCTACCCTGGAACCGTGGCCGAGCTGACCGACGCCAAGCGCCGCATCCTCGACCGGCTCAAGCGAGCCGACACGCTCACGGCTCCCGAGGTGGCGGCGGCGTTCTCGCTCACCGACACGGCGGTGCGCCAGCACCTCGAGGCGCTGGAGCAGGCTGGGCTCGTCGAGCGCACCAGCGCGCCCCCGCAGGGCCGTGGGCGCCCGCCGGTCCACTGGCGGCTCACGCCGCTGGCCCAGGACCTGTTCCCGGACCGCCACGCCGACCTGACCGTCGACCTGATCGAGGCGATCCGTGAGTCCGTGGGCGAGGAAGGCCTCGACCGGGTCGTCGCCAGCCGCTCCGCCCGCCAGCTCGCGGCGTACCGCAAGGCGCTCCCCGATCCCGAGCGGGCCAGTGTGAAGGTGCGCGTGCGGCGCCTGGCCGAGCTGCGCTCCGCCGAGGGATACCTGGCCGAAGCCGTCTCCGAGGGCGACTCGATGCTCCTGTTGGAGCATCACTGCCCCATCTGCGACGCCGCCGCCACCTGCCAAGGGCTGTGCCGCGCCGAGCTGGAGCTGTTCCAGCAGACCCTGGGTGACGACGTCACCGTGACCCGCACGCAGCACGTGCTCTCGGGCGATCTGCGCTGCGCGTACCGGATCTCCCCCGCTGAAGCGGAGGCAGGCCGACTCGACGCTCAACTGTCGGCGTAGAGGGCTTCCCCCCGGCGTAGGCGCGCCGCCGTGCGCACCACCGTCGCCAGCTCGCGCCGGGTCGGGGTGTGAGCGGCCAGGAAGCGGGCCACGCCGGTCAGGATGAGGGCGGACTCCTCCGAGCCCTCGGGCCAGGCCATGGACTGGCGGGACCCCGCCTCGACCACCTGGAACCAGTGGAAGCCGGCGTCCTCCTGCACCAGGGCGTGACCGAGTGCGGCGATGAGCTCCTCCCGCCGACCACCGCCGTGCAGATACCCGTAGGCGGCCTGGCCGGCCTCGTCCACCGCACCTTGGACCTCCCAGCAACGGGCCAGATCATCGAGCGTCGCCGGCTGCGGCCGGGGCAGGCGCGCCGACGGCACGTTGAGAAAGCGGTCGAGGTAGACCCTCAGGGCGCCGTGGATGACGCCTCGCAAGAGCTCGGGCGTGGGCTGGCGCACCAGCGCCTGGTGCAGCGCGTTGGCGGTCGTGAACGCGTGGTGCACGCTGTTCCAGTCGCCGGGGTCGTTGTTGAGGTGGAACCGCGTGATGCGCAGCGCCGCCGCGCCGGCCAGCGCTCGGCCGAGCTGCTCTGGTACGGCACCGGCGCGCACTGCGTCCAGCACGCCGTCCACCACCCTCTCGGCGTCGTCGTCGAGGATCGTCCAGGCCAGCTTGCCTACGTCCACGGCATCCGGGTCACCGGCGTTCCCGGCCGCCAGCGCATCAGCCAGCTCGGCCTCGGCGCGGGCGACGAGCGCACCCAGGTCGATCGGGTGGTTCCACTCGCCGGTCTCCTCGCTTCGCTCGGCGCCGCAGGTCTGGCGCACCATCGACGTCACGATGCCGGCGTGGGCTTCACCCACGAGCTCCACGGCCTCGAAGGCCTTGTTGGTGAAGTCCAGCGTGTGGCCTTCGTCGATGAATACGTGGTCGGTCGTCGCCGCGAACATCACCCGCTCGGCCGCCGCCAGATCGCCGCTGGCGACGACGGTGGCCAGCGACCGCTCGGCCGCGTCGGATGAACGGGTCTCGACGAAGCGCCGGTACCACTGTCCGACCTGCTCGAGGTCGTGACCGCCGTCGCCCAGGGCCGGCTCCGGGAACCTCGGGGCGCGGCCACGCGTGTCACGGCTGACGAAGTCCAGCGCATGGACGAGCGCCAGCGGCCGGTCGGCGGGCTCCAAGCTGGGCAGCAGGTTGGCCATCGCGACTAGGACGGTGAGCCCCGAGCCCCACCCGGCCTCCCGGAAGGACGTCCCGAAGTCGAGCGCCTCGGCCACGATGGCCTCCGGCCCGCCGGTCTCCAGCAGACCGAGGGTGGCCTTCGCCATCACCAGCGTGATCCCTTGCTCCAGCCCGTCCCGGAGGCGGCGCTGGAGCCGGCCGACCGGATCGTCGTCGGAACGGGCGGCGACAACGACCGATCCGTCCTGGAACGACACATCGAAACCGATGGCGTCGTCGGCCCAGGGGTCGAGCGTGCAGCCGCTGGTCAGGTCGAAGCGAGCGTGGTGCCAGTGGCAGGTCAGCAGGCCGGCCTCGACCGTTCCCTGGTGCAACGGGAAGCCGAGGTGGGGGCAGCGATCCTCGATGGCGAAGGCGCGGCCCTCGTGCCAGACGACGAGCACCGGGAGCGACCCGACCTTGGTCAACAGGCGCCCATCCCGCTCGAGGTCTGCGACGGAGCCGGCGCGCACGGAGAGTTCGGGCATGGTCCGAGCCTGCGCCGCTCCGTGCGATTTTGTCAAGAGCCGGCTTGTGTAATCACCACTCGCGGTCGTCGGGCGGGAGCTGGCTGGGGCCGACGTGCGCGTCGAGCCAGTCGTTCATCGGCGCCTGCTCCCGCCAGGCCTCGACCACCTTCTGCTCTGCCTTCGCGGTGTGGAGCCATCCAGCCAGGGGGAAGGATCGCCCGGCGACCAGGCCCTTTCGTCGTAGGAGGTCGATGCGGGGATGGTCCTTGGGATAGCCCCGAGGCGCGGTCTTGAGCTCCTCCATGGCACCGATCTCGTGCCGCTTCTTCTCCAGCGCGGCGCAGATGGCCACGATCTCCGGGCCCGCCTCGTCGTCGTCGAGGGCGTCCCGGAACCGGGCGAGCTGATCGGAGGCCATGTGGTAGCGGCCGGAGCCCACGAACAGGCCGTTGGCCGCCAACTGGAGGTACAGCCCGCCACCGCCCTCGCGCTCGCTGTATGCCGCGGCAGCCGTCTTGTAGGGGCTCTTGTCCTTCGAGAACCGGACGTCCCGGTACGGGCGGAACATCCGGAACGGCCCCAGCTCGCCGTCGACGTCGCCCATGAGGGCCTCGAACGGCGCCCGGACCGCCGTCTCGTATCGCTCCTTGTTGGCCTGCCAGTACGCCTTGGAGTTGTCGGCTTCCAGCCCGCGGTAGAACTCCAGCGCCTCCGGCGGCCAGCCTTTGAACCTCATCGGCTGGGACGCTAACCGCCCTACATTGCCGGCATGGCTGACCTCCGACTCGGGGAGCTGGTCGATCCTGCGACGCACGAGCGCACCGGTACCCCGGCCCTGGTGACGACGGGCGAGCTGACGACACACGGCGTCATCGTCGGCATGACGGGGTCCGGCAAGACGGGGCTCGGCCTGGTCCTCATCGAGGAGGCGCTCAGCGCCGGGGTGCCCTGTCTTCTGATCGACCCCAAGGGCGACCTGACCAACCTGTGCCTCACGTTCCCCAACCTGGAGCCGGCCGACTTCCGGCCGTGGATCAATGAGGGGGATGCCCAGACCGCGGGCGTCACGCCGGAGGCGTTCGCCGAGCAGCAGGCCACCGCCTGGCGTGAAGGGCTGGCG
>DASTFY010000093.1:0-4448 GCA_035719525.1 Acidimicrobiales bacterium | reverse complement strand
TGGGCGGACACGGTCGGGACCGCCTCCGCCGAGCACACCGCCGTCGGGCATGACTCCGAGCACCCGCTCTTCATCCTCTACACCTCCGGCACCACCGGCAAGCCCAAGGGCATCCTGCACACCACCGGCGGCTACCTCACCCAGGGTGCGTACACACACAAGGCGGTCTTCGACCTCAAACCGGAAACCGACGTCTACTGGTGCACGGCCGACGTCGGCTGGATCACCGGGCACTCCTATGTCGCCTACGCCCCGCTCATCAACGGCGCCACCCAGGTGATGTACGAAGGCACCCCGGACTCCCCGCACCAGGGCCGCTGGTGGGAGATTGTGGAGAAGTACAAGGTCTCCATCCTGTACACCGCCCCCACCGCCATCCGCACCTTCATGAAGTGGGGCAAGGAGATCCCGGCGAAGTCCGACCTCTCCTCGATCCGGGTCCTCGGCTCGGTCGGCGAACCCATCAACCCGGAAGCCTGGATGTGGTACCGCGAGACCATCGGCTCCAATGCCGGCAAAAACGGCGAGAAAAAGGAGCACCCGGCCCCGATCGTGGACACCTGGTGGCAGACCGAGACCGGGGCGCAGATGATCGCCCCGCTGCCCGGGGTCACCGCCACAAAGCCCGGCTCCGCCCAGGTTCCGCTGCCCGGCATCGCCGTGGACGTCGTGGACGAACTCGGCGAGTCCGTGCCGAACGGTTCCGGCGGCTACCTCGTGATCCGCGAGCCGTGGCCTGCCATGCTGCGCGGCATCTGGGGCGACCCGGAGCGGTTCAAGGAAACCTACTGGTCCCGCTTCGAGACCATGTACTTCGCCGGGGACGGCGCGAAGAAGGACGAGGACGGCGACATCTGGCTGCTCGGCCGGGTCGATGACGTGATGAACATCTCCGGTCACCGCATCTCCACCACCGAGGTCGAATCGGCTCTGGTGTCGCATCCCAGCGTGGCCGAGGCCGCGGTCGTCGGAGCGGCCGACGCCACCACCGGGCAGGCCATCATCGCCTACGTCACCCTCCGCTCGGGGTTCGAGGCCGGCCCGGACCACTCGGCCGTGCTGCGGAACCACGTGGCGGACGAGATCGGCGCCCTCGCCAAGCCCCGCACCATCGTCTTCACCCCGGACCTGCCCAAGACCCGAAGTGGCAAGATCATGCGCCGCCTGCTGCGTGACGTGGCCGAGGGCAGGGCGCTCGGCGACACCACGACCTTGGCCGACGCATCGATCGTGGAGGAGATCCGCACCCGGGCCTCGACCGCTCCCCAGGAGGAATAGAGCACCCCACCGGAAGCAGAGCTTCCGTCGGGGATCCCGCGATCCCACCAAGTTGTCACAGCGTTTCAGGTCCCAGCTACCAAGAGGACAAGGCCGCCGGGGAAGCCGGCGCGCCCGCCGGTAGGTTCGCCCGAGTGCACCAGGTCTTCGCCGCCGTCAGGCGCCAATGGCGCTGGGTGCTGGTGGGCGTCGGCATCGTCGTCCTCGTCGCGCTCCCGGCACTGTTCGGGGCCGTCCCGGCGCGACGCTCGGACACCGGAGTCGATGCCCTCGCCTCCAGGATCCTCGCCTCCGCCGACCAGCCCTACCAGGGCTATGCCGAGTCGCGCGGCGGCCTCCGGCTTCCCGAGTTGCCCGGCGCGGCCGACCTGTCGACGCTCATCAGCGACACGGCGCGCATGCGGCTGTGGTACGACGGGCCGGACCAGTGGCGGACCGACCTCCTGTACTCGGGCGGCGAGCGGGACCGCTACGGCACCCCGGACGGCATCTGGACCTGGGACTCGGGCAACCACCGTGCGGCGTTCCTGGACCACGACGAGTCGCAACTCCGCCTCCCCCTCCCCATCGACCTGACCCCCCCGGACTTGGCCCGGCGCCTGCTCCAGGCGGCGTCCCCGGACGAGATCAGCGCCATCGCCCCGCGGCGGGTCGCGGGCCTGGAGGCCGATGGGCTGCGCATCACGCCGTCCACCCCGGTGTCCACCGTCGACACCATCGACATCTGGGCCGATCCCAGCACCGGTCTCCCGGTCTGGGTGGAGGTGACGGCGAAAGGAAAGGATCGGCCTTCTCTCCAAAGCGGGTTCCTCGACCTGGAGCTGGCTCGGCCGGACCATGACCTCGTCACGTTCGAGGCGCCGCCGGACTCGGAGACGAGCGGCGGGGGTGGTGACGCGTTGGACCTCGTGCAGGCCATCGAGCGCTACTCGGAGACCAAGCTGCCCGACACCATCGCCGGCCTCCCCCGGCGGACCGAGACGGCCACCGCAGCCGCCACCTATGGGGAGGGCCTCGGCGCGGTGGCCGTCCTCGCCCTCCCTGAGCAGTTCGTGACCGACACCCTGCGTGCACTCCCCACCAGTGAGCGGGAGTGGGGTCAGACCGCGGCCCTCGTCCGGACGCCGCTCGTGAACGGCATGATCTTCGCCGTGGACGGCACCGCCTTCATCGTCGCCGGTCCGGTCACGTTCGCCGAGCTCGATCGCGTCGCCGAGGACATCGTGGCGCAGGACATCTCGTGAGCGCCGTCGTCGTCCGCACGGAAGGGCTGACGAAGCGCTTCCCCGGTGGGTTGGTGGCCGTCGACCACCTCGGACTGGAGGTGCGCGAGGGCGACCTGTACGGCTTCCTCGGACCCAACGGCGCAGGGAAGAGCACGACCATCCGCATGCTGCTCGGATTGGTGTTCCCGACCGCGGGGACCGTCGAAGTCCTCGGGCAGCCCGTGCCTCGTCACCGCGAAGACGCGCTGTTGGACATCGGAGCGCTGATCGAGGGCCCTGGCTTCTACCCGCACCTCTCGGGGCGGCGGAACCTCACGCTCATCGATGCCGCAGGAAAGAACGGTGTCCGCTCCACGCGCAAGGCGCGCCTGGACGACGTGCTGGAGCGCGTCGGGCTGGCCGACGTCGGTCGCCGGCCCGTGCGCGCCTATTCCATGGGCATGCGCCAACGGCTGGGCCTGGCGGCCGCACTCCTCCGCCGGCCCCGCCTGCTCATCCTCGACGAACCGACCAACGGACTGGACCCCCAGGGCATCCATGAGTTGCGGACGCTCTTCGTCGATCTGGTCGGTCAAGGGACCACGGTGTTCCTCTCGAGCCACCTCCTGTCCGAGGTGGAGTTGATCTGCACCCGGGCGGCGATGATGGCCAATGGCCGCCTGGTGGCGCAGGATCGGGTCGACGCGCTGCTGGCGCCGACGGGGGTGGTCCGCATCGAGTCGCCGGACGCGTCGGAGGCCGCCGAGTTCCTCCGCTCCTGCCGGATCGCGGTGGAGTGGCTCGGTCAGAACCACCTGCGGGTTCACCTGAACGGTGAGCGGGCCGAGGCGATCAACAGCCTTCTCGTCCGACGGGGACTGCGGATCAGCGAGCTGGCCCGCGAGCGCCCGACGCTGGAGGACGTCTTCCTCGGGCTCACCGGCGGCGCACCGCTCGATCCCTCCTCCGAGCCGCTGACGGCCCCGCTGACTGCTCCACCCGGACCGGCGGGGGAGCGACCGTGATCGCGGTCGAGCTGTCCAAGCTGGTGCGACGGCCGCGCACCTGGGTCACGATCACCTTGCTGGCCGGCCTCCCGGTCGTGGTCGGCATCTTCTTGAAGGTGACGGGCATCGCCCCGGCGCCCGGAACGGGACCCGCGCTGCTCAGCGAGGTGCTGAACAACGGCGTGCTGTTCCCGGCCGCCGCGCTGGCGCTCATCCTGCCCGTGTTCCTGCCCATCGCCGTGGCGGTCGTGGCCGGTGACGCCATCGCCGGCGAGGCGTCGGCCGGCACGCTGCGCTACCTGCTGGCGCGTCCGGTTTCCCGCAGCCGCCTGATCACGGCCAAGGTCATCATGGCGCTGGTCTTCATCGTGCTGGCCGTCGCCATCGTGGCGGTCGTCGGGCTGATCGCCGGCGCGTCGCTCTTCGGGATCAAGCCGCTCACCTCGCTGTCCGGCACCGGCCTGAGCACGAAGGAGGCTCTCGCCCGCACGGTGCTGGCCATCATCTACATCGGCTGGTCGATGCTCGGCCTGGCCGGGATCGCCTTGTTCGCCTCGACCAGGACCGACTCGCCCCTCGCCGCCGCGCTCAGCGCCCTGGCCGCTTTCGTCACCTCCCAGGTGCTCGACCTGATCGATGCCACCCAGGCCATCAAGCCGTACCTGCCGACGCACTACTGGCTGGCCTTCGTCGACCTCTTCCGAGACCCCATCCACTGGCGCGGCCTCCAGCGAGGCGTAGCCCTCCAAGCCGTCTACCTCGTCGTCTTCCTCGGCGGCGCCTGGGCCAGCTTCGCGACGAAGGATGTGACTTCGTGATCGAGGGGGAGGGCCAAAGCGCAGCGGAGGCCGGCGAGAGGATGTCCCGAGTTCCGTGGAACTTCGGTGGCGGTCCGGTGAGCATCAGGCTGCGCTCACCTCGTCATTGTGCACGACGGGTCCGACAGGTTCGGCGGACT
>DASTFY010000092.1:0-18685 GCA_035719525.1 Acidimicrobiales bacterium | reverse complement strand
CGTCGTCGACCGCTACATCGTCCGCCATGCCGAGGCGCCCGATGACGCAGCCCGGGCCCCCGACGGCCGGCCGCTCGATCCCGACACCGGCGAGCCGATCCCGGATCCCGATGCCGGACGGCTGGCCGACTCGATCGAGACCGCGCTGCGCCTCGGCGAGGGCGTTGTGCTGATCGCGCCCGCGCAACCGTGGGTCGACGCCAACGAGGACGTCTGGAAGGCCTGGATGCCGGCTTGACGTCGCGCACCGAGCTGCCCACCCAGGGGCTGCTCATCGACGGGGCCTGGGGGCCCGCCGGCGACGGCGGTGCGACCCGGGCCACGTCCCCATCCTCCGGTGCCGCGATCGCCAGCCTGGCGATGGCCGGCCCCGGTGACGTCGACGCCGCCGTCACCGCGGCACGGGCGGCCGCGCCGGCGTGGGCCGCGGCCGGGCCTTTCGAGCGCGCCGCCGTGCTGCGCCGCATGGCCACCGCCGTCGTCGGCGCAGCCGAATCACTGACCTACGCCCTGTCGGCTGACCAGGGCAAGCCGCTGGCCGAGGCGCGCGACGAGGTGGGCGAGCTCGAGTTGTACCTCCGCATGGCGGCCGAGGACGCCATCCGCCTGGAGGGGCGGCTGCCACCGTCGGTCCGATCGGACCGGCGGGTGCTGCTGCAACGGGTGCCTCTCGGCGTCGCCGGCATCATCGTTCCCTGGAACTGGCCCTACACGATGGCCGCCGAGCTCTTCGCGCCAGCGCTGGCCGCGGGGAACACCGTGGTGTGGCTGGCGGCACCGACCACGGGCGCCTGCTCGGCCGTCCTGGCCTCGGTGATAAACGCCGGCGAGGTGGGCCTGCCGCCCGGTGCCCTCAACTTCCTCAACGGCGCCGGGCCGGTCGCCGGCGACGCGCTGGCCGGTCACCCCGGTGTCGACGCGGTGGGCTTCATCGGCTCGATCGCCACCGGCCGCTCGGTCGCGGCCCGGGCCGCCGGGAAGGCGCAGATCCTGGAGCTGGGCGGCAACGGCCCGTTGGTGGTCCTGGACGACGCCGAACTCGACGCCGCCGTCGCGGCCACCCTCGAGGCGTCCTATCTCTGTGCCGGGCAGAGCTGCACCGCCGGCGAGCGCATCCTCGTCCACCGGGCGGTGCGGGGCGCGTTCGTCGAACGCCTCGAGGCTGCGGTGGCTGCGCAGGTGCACCTGGGCGACCCCTTCGCGTCAGGCACCACGATGGGGCCGCTCAACAACGATGGCGTGGCGACCAAGACCGACGAGCACGTGGCGCAGGCGGTCGCCGCCGGAGCTCGCGTGGCCGCGGGCGGCCGGCGAGCCGACGGGTTCCCCACCGGCCTCTACTGGCAGCCGACGGTCCTCGACGGCGTGACTCCGGACATGCTGATCGCCCGCGAGGAGACCTTCGGCCCGGTCGCCCCCGTCATCGAGGTGGCCGATGACGCCGAAGCCCTCGCTCTCACCAACGCCTCGCCGTACGGGCTCCTGACGGCCGTGTTCACCGAGGATCTCGGCCGGGGCCTGCGCTTCGCCGAAGCCGTCCGGTCTGGCTGGGTCAACATCAACGCGTCGACCAACTACTGGGAGAGCCATCTGCCCTTCGGCGGCCGTTCGGGCAGCGCCAGCGGCCGCGGCCGAGTCGGCGGCGCGACCGTCCTGGAACAGCTCAGCGAGCTCAAGACCATCACGTTCCCCGCCTGACCGGTTTCACCGGTGGCGGTAGAAGGGCACGGCCTGTGGCGGCAACGGTGTGTGGCCGGCGATGAGGTCCGCCGCCTTCTCGGCCAGCATCATCACGGGCGCGTAGATGTTGCCGTTCGTGACGTAGGGCATGGCCGAGGCGTCGACGACACGGAGCCCTTCGAGGCCGTGCACCCGCATCGTGGTCGGGTCCACCACGGACATCTCGCCGACACCCATGGCGCAGGTGCACGACGGGTGAAGGGCCGTCTCGGCGTCGCGCGCCACCCAGTCGAGGATCTCCTCGTCGGTGGCCACCGCCGTGCCCGGCGACAGCTCGCCGCCGTCGTAGGGCGCGAACGCCGGCTGGCCGAGGATGGTCCGCGCGGCACGGACCACCTCGACCCACTCCTGCCGATCCTGGGCGGTGGACAGGTAGTTGAACCGCAGCGCCGGGTGCGCGGCAGGGTCGGTCGAGGTGATGCGGATCGAACCTCGAGCATCGGAGTACATCGGACCGACGTGGACCTGGTAGCCGTGTCCGCCACCGGGTGCCGTGCCGTCGTAGCGGATGGCGATGGGCAGGAAGTGGAACATGACGTTGGGATAGGTCACCTGGTCGTTGCTGCGGATGAAGCCCCCGGCCTCGAAGTGGTTCGTGGCGCCGGGACCTCGGCGGAAGAACAGCCACTGGAACCCGATCCAGGGCCGGTTCCACCAGCGCAGCGCCGGGAACATCGACACCGGCTGGGTGCAGGCGTGCTGGATGTACACCTCCAGGTGGTCCTGGAGCTTCTCGCCCACCCCGGGGAGGTCGTGGACGACGTCGACGCCCAGCGGCCGCAGGAGGCCGGCCGCACCGACGCCCGAGAGCTGGAGGAGCTGTGGGGAGTTGATGGCCCCGCCGCAGCAGATCACCTCCCCGCCGCCCACCCGCTCGATCTGGCCCCGGCGCCGGTACTCGACACCGACGGCTCGGCGGCCCTCGAACAGGATCCGGTGGGTGTGCGCCCGGCAGACGACCTCCAGGTTCGGCCTCTTCATCACCGGGTGCAGGTAGGCGCGAGCGGCGCTGAGCCGCCGGCCACGGAAGATGTTGCGATCGAAGCGGGCAAACCCCTCCTGCCGGAAGCCGTTGACGTCCTCGGTCAGTGGGTAGCCGGCCTGCTGCACGGCGTCGAAGAAGGCCGCGAACAGCGGCGAGGTGGCCGGCCCGCGCTCCAGGACCAACGGTCCGGCCGCGCCGCGGTACTCGTCGCCGCCTGCCAGGCAGCTCTCCATGCGCTTGAAGTAGGGCAGGCAGTGGGCGTAATCCCACGCGTCCATGCCCGGGTCGGCGGCCCAGCGCTCGTAATCCAGTGGGTTGCCGCGCTGGAAGATCATCCCGTTGATGCTGCTCGACCCGCCGAGCACCTTTCCCCGGGCGTGGTAGATGCGCCGGTCGTGCATGAACGGCTCGGGGTCGGACTGGTAGCGCCAGTCATAGCGCTTGTTGCCGATGGGGAACGAGAGCGCGGCCGGCATGTGGATGTACACGTCCCAGAGCGAATCGCGCCGTCCGGCCTCCAGCACGAGGACGGAGGTCGACGGCTCCGCGCTCAGCCGGTTGGCCAGCACGCTGCCGGCCGATCCGCCCCCGACGATGATGTAGTCGTATTGGCGCATGGCTCGATCGAGATCAGGCGAAGGCCGGGCCAGGCACCGCGGCGACGCAGCTCAGGTTCACGGGCGCCGTCGGCGTGTCGAGGAACGCCTGGCCGATCTGGTTGGCGCACTTGCCCCCGCTGACCCCGTGGCCCACGTTCGGCCACAATCCGAAGCTGGCGTTGGCCAGGCGGGAGGCGACGGCTTCGGTGCCGGCCGGCGGTGTGATGGGGTCGTAGAGGCCGGCGAGCACGAGCACCGGAAGGTCGGAGGTCACCGGCTGGTTGAAGTCCGGTGACGTTGGCTCGACCGGCCACTCGGAGCAGAGCGCCTGCGTGACGATCAGGCGGGTCCGGCCAGGGGCGGCCAGGATCGCCCGGTCGGCGTCCTCGCCCAGCCCGGCGTTGTCGGCACAGTCGACCGACATCTGCATCCCGTCGGCCTGGCCGGTGGCGAATGGCACGCCGCGGCGGATCAGCTCCGGCACCACGCTCGTGTCGCCCGCGGCCAACCCATCGAGGAGGGAGGGGAGCACGGGGATGAGCGCGGCGTCGTAGAGCGCGTTGAACAGACCGCCCATGACGTCGTCGCCGGTGATCACGAACGTGCGTGGGCCGGCACCGTCGCCGATGTCGGCGTCCACAGTGATCGGCTCCGCGTTGTAACGGTCGCGCACGGCGGAGATCGCGGCGGCGACATCCGGGTGGGCGGCCGCGCACTCGGGATCGGCCGCGCACCCGTCGGCCAGCTGCTGGAAGGCCCGCTCCGCGCTGGTCGCCTGCGCGGCCAGGCCGCCGCCGGTGACGTCGTACACGGAGTCGAGGATCACCGCTCGGAGGTGCTCGGGCGTCGAGCGCATCGCGGCGAGGCCGAGCCGTGCTCCGTAGCTGATGCCCAGGAGGTTCCACGACTCGTAGCCGAGCGCTCGCCGGATGGCGTCCAGATCCTTCACGCTCGCCTCGGTGTCGTAGTCGTCGAGGTCGATGCCCTGGCCTTCCAGACGGGCCCGGCACGCCGTGAGGCCGGCGACGATGGCCGCCCGTTCGGCCTCGAACGGTTGATCCTGCTGCAGATTGGCCACGAACGCCGCGTCCCTCTCCGGGCACTCGAGCAGCGGCTCGGCCCGGCCCGTGCCCCGCTGGTCGTAGGCGACGACATCGCGACCGCGTGCGAGCGGCGAATCGCTCCACCCGGCCAGGCCCAGCCCGTCGAACCCTGGCCCGCCGGCGGGGATCACGATGGGGTCCCCCCGGCGCGCCGGACCGGACGCCCTGACGACGGCGACGGGCAGGGAGATCGTCCCGCCGGTGGGATCGGACCAGTCCGCCGGTACTGCGAGCCGATGGCACTCGGCGGCCGCCGGCAGACCGGGCGGGCACTTCCAGTCCGTGAGCTGCGCCTCGCCCGCCGTGGTCGGCGCCAGAGTCGCGGAGGGTGGCGTGGTCGATGGCGCGGTCACGGTGGCGGCCCGGGTCGGAGCGGGCGTGGGCTCCGACGTCGCCGAACCGCCCTCGTCCGAGCACGCGGCCACCAGCACGAATGCGGTCCATGCCGCGACGCGACGCATGCCGGATGCTCCCACAGCGCGGTCAGAAACCCTCACCCATCCGACGGGTGGTCTCGGGGTCGAGCATCCCGGACACCGTGGCGTCCGTCTCGAGATCGAGCGCCCGGCGCAGATCGGCCGCGGCAGACTGGGTGAGGACGCGCTTCATGGCCCGGGCGGCGGGTGGCGGCAGAGCGGCGAGGCGAGCCGCCACGGCCGAAGCCTCCGCGAGCAGGTCGTCGTCGCCCACCACCCGCCACGCCACGCCGTAGGCCAGCAACGTGGCCGCGTCGTACTCCTCACCGAGGAACAGCATCTCGCGGGCCGGATTCAGCCCCACGAGCGCGGGCAGCAGCGAGGTGACGCCGCCGGTGACGAAGATGCCGAGGGAGACCTCCGGGAAGAACCCCCTCGCGCCCGCGGCCCAGATCGGGAAGTCGCAGTTGATGGCCCACTCGAACCCCCCGCCGACCGCCCAGCCGTTGATGGCGCCCACCACCGGCTTCGGTCCCAGGACGATGGCCTCGGTCGCCCGCTGGATGGCTTCCACCAGCGCGCGGGCCTCCGCCTCGCTCGCGGGTTGCCTGTGGTCCTTCCGGTCGTCGCCGGCGCAGAACGCCCGCCCCGCCCCGGTGAAGACGATCGCTCTCGTGGCGTCGTCGGCGTTGGCGTCGTCGAAGGCGTGCGCCACGTCGTCGATGAGCTGGGGGTTCATGGCGTTGAGCCGATCGGGCCGGTTCAACGCGATCGTCCGCACTCCCTGGCCGTCGAGATCGCTGAGGACGGTGGCGTAGGTGAAGTCGCTCCCCATGGGCCGAACCTAGTAGGACTCGCACGGATGAGGTCCGGGGCGGCGAACGACGGTGGCCTGTGCCCCGTGCCGACCCTGGACGCCCTGCTGACCAGTCGGGCCCAAGCTCAGCCGGACGCCGTCTTCCTCCGCTTCCGGGGCGGCGACCTGAGCTTCGCGGAGGTCGACCGGCAGGTCGACGCGGTCGCCGCCGGCCTCTCCGGCCTGGGCGTCGGTCGGGGCCAGCTCGTCCCCGTGCTGATGTCGAACCGGCCCGAGCAGGTGGTGACCTGGTTCGCACTGGCCCGCCTCGGCGCCGTGGCGACCTTGCTCAACACCGCCTTCCGCGGGCCGGGTCTCGCCCACGCCATCAACCTCACCGCCGGCGAGACGGTGGTGGTCGACGCAGCCCTCACTCCTGCCGTGGAGGCGATCGTCCTCGACGTCCTGGGCTTGCGCCGGGCGGTCGTGCACGGCGCGACGGGCGACGCCGAGATCGGCGGGCTGACCAACGTGGCCTACGAGGAGCTCGCCGTGGTCGGTGACGGTCGACCGCCGGCACCGGCCCACACCGTGACCGACCCGGCCATGGTGCTGTTCACGTCCGGCACGACGGGCCGCTCGAAGGGCTGCGTCCTGTCCCACCGGTACGCGGTCCGCCAGGCCCAGCTCATGATCGAGCACTTCGGCCTGCGGGCCGATGACACGTTGTACTGCCCGTTCCCGCTGTTCCACCTCGACGCCACCGTTCTCACCGTCGTGCCGGCGTTGGCGCTCGGGACCACGGCGGCGATCGGAGAACGGTTCTCGGCCTCGGGCTTCTGGGACGAGGTGCGGGCCTTCGGCGCCACGGTGTTCGACTACATGGGGGCCACGCTCACCATGCTGCACAAGCGCCCACCGACGCCGGACGACACCGCCCACCCGGCCCGTCTCGCGTGGGGTGTGCCGCTGCCGGAGTTCGCGCCCGAGTTCGAGGAGCGCTTCGGCCTCCGGTTGGTCGAGGCCTACGGCTCGACCGACGCCGGCGTACCGATCTACCAGCGCCTCGACGAGCCCAGGCGGCCGGGAAGCTGCGGGCGGGCGATCGACGCCTACGACGTCAAGATCTTCGACGACGCCGATGTCGAGGTGCCCGTCGGCGAGGTCGGCGAGCTGGTCGTGCGCCCGCGGGAGCCGTCGATCATGTCCGACGGCTACCACGGCATGCCGGAGGCCACCATCGCGTCCCGCCGCAACCTGTGGTTCCACACCGGTGACCTGGCCCGCTGCGACGCCGACGGCTACTTCTATTACGTCGGCCGGCGCTCCGACTCGATCCGTCGGCGGGGCGAGAACATCTCGGCCTACGAGATCGAGGAGGTCGTCAAGCTCCACCCGCAGGTGCTCGACGCGGCGGCCTACGGCGTGCCCAGCGACCTCACCGAGGAGGACGTCATGCTCGCCGTCGTCGCTCGACCGGACGCGCCGCTCGACCCGGCCGCGCTCATACAGTTCTGCCGCTCGCGCCTCGCCCCGCACATGCTGCCCCGCTATGTCGACCTGGTCGAGGAGCTCCCTCGGACGCCCACCGAGAAGGTCGAGAAGGTCAGGCTCCGCGAGCGCGGGGTCAGCGCGACGACGTGGGATCGTGAGGCCGGGATCCAGCGCTGACGTCACGGCCGATCGCATCGCGCTCGCGAAGGAGCCGCTCGTAGCGGTCGAGCACCTCTCCGGCGCCGACACCGACGGCCTGGAGCCCTTTCAGGACGGCCACGAGGCTGTCGTCGCGCTGCGCCTCGAGCTCGCGGATCGAGCGGCCCGCGGCCTGTGCGTCCGACTGCGCCACCAGCCGGTCGATCAGCTCATCCGTGAGCTCGGGGACATCGACCAGCTTCGTCCAGGGCCACTGGAGCGTCGGCCCGAACTGCTCCATGAAGTGGCGCATGCCCGCTTCGCCGCCGGCCAGCCGGTAGGTCAGGAAGGTCCCCATGAAGCTCCAGCGCAGCCCGGCGCCGAAGCGGATGGCGTCGTCGATCTGCTCAACCGTGGCGACGCCGTCGCGGACCAGCCACAGCGCCTCTCGCCACAGCGCTTCGAGCAGACGGTCGGCCACGAACCCGTCGATCTCCTTCGGCAGCGCGAGCGGCCGCATCCCTACGGACGCGTAGACCGCGCTCGCCCGCTCGACCGTGGCGGGCGAGGTCAACGCTCCGCCCACCACCTCCACCAGCGGCAACAGGTAGACGGGGTTGAACGGATGGCCGACCACCACGCGCCCGGGGTGATCGACCTCGGCCTGGAGCTGCGAGGGCAGCAGGCCCGAGGTTGACGAGGCGATCACCACCGACGCCGGTGCGGCCCGGCCGGCCGCCTGAAGCAGGCCCCGCTTCAGCTCCATCCGCTCGGGAGCGCTCTCCTGTACGAAGTCCGCCTCCGCCACCGCCTCCTCGGGCGAGCCGACGATCGCCATGGCCCCCTCGGGCGGCAGGGGCGCCGTCGTCAGGTGCCCGAGCGCACGACGGGCCTGCGCCAGCACCTCGTCCGCCTTGCGGGCCGCGTCGGGGTCGGGGTCGTACAGCGCGACGTCGACCCCGTTGAGCGCGAACCGCGCCAACCAGCCGGAGCCGATGACCCCGCCTCCCAACAGGCCGACGGCGGAGAGCCCGGGGATCGGGCTCACTCGTGCTTCGTGAGCTGGAGCTGGGCGCGGACGTCGGCCGGCTTCAGCACGCTCACGTTCATGGCCTCGAGGATCGTGACGGCCCGCTGCACGAGCTGGGCGTTCGTGGCCAGCTCGCCCCGGCCCAGGTAGATGTTGTCCTCGAGGCCCACCCGCACGTTGCCGCCGGCCAGCACGGCCATGGCCACGTAGGGGAGCTGCATGCGGCTGATGGAGAACGCAGAGAAGACCGACCCCGGCGGCAGCTGGTTGACCAAGGCCAGGAAGGTGCCGGGATCGTCGGGCGCGCCGTAGGCGATGCCCATGCACAGCTGGATGACCACGGGATCGTCGAGCAGACCGTCCCGCATCAGCTCCTTCACCTGTACCAGGTGCCCGGTGTCGAACACCTCGAGCTCGGGGCGCACCCCCAGCTCCTGCACCCGCTTCGCCATCGTCCGCAGCACCGCCGGGCTGTTGACCATGATGTAGTCGCCGCCGGCGGCGAAGTTCATCGTGCCGCAGTCGAGGGTGCAGATCTCCGGCATCAACAGCTCGACGTGGGCCAACCGCTCGGTGGCGCCGGCCAGGTCGGTGCCGTCCTCGTCGGGGGGCAGCGGGGTCTCGTCCCCACCCAGGACCAGGTCGCCTCCCATGCCGGCGGTGAGGTTGAGGACGACGTCGACGCCCGAACCACGGATGCGGTCGACGACGTCCTTGTAGAGCTGCGGGTCGCGGGCGCCCCGTCCGGTCTCGGGATCGCGGACGTGGAGGTGGACCACCGCCGCGCCGGCGTCGGCGGCCTCGATGGCCGACTGCGCGATCTGCTCGCCCGTCACGGGCACGTGCGGGCTGCGGCCAACCGTGTCCCCGGCTCCCGTGATGGCGCACGTGACGAAAGCGGCCCAGTTCACCAGCATCGACCCCCGGAAGACCCACCGAACCCGTGGGCAGGCTACCGCGACCACTGACTGTGGCTACGCTTCGGGTGGGCGATGCCGACACCGGAGGCGGGCCCGACGGGGAACAAGGGGGAACCATGGATCACCGACCGCAGTGGCTCGTACCGGGCCGCGTCATCTCTCGACGCCAGCTCATCCTGGGGGGCACATCCGCCGCAGCCATGGCGGCGTTCCTGGCCGCCTGCGGGAGCGACGACGGCGGAGCAGGATCGGGCACGACCGCCGGCGGCGCCGACACGACGGCCGGCGGTGGCGCGACGACAGCCGCCGGCGGCGCCGACACGACAGCCGCCGCGGCCGGCTCGCCGCAGTCCGGCGGCACGCTGCGCGTCGGTGTCGTGGGTAGCACCAACGACATCGTCGACGGCCAGTTCATCGTGGCCAAGGCCGATCAGGCCCGCCTGATCGCGGGCTGGGAGCCACTCGTCAGCTACGACGCCGACTTCAACGTGGTGTACGAGAACGCGCTGGCCGAGGAGATCGAGACCACCGCGGCCGACCTGTACGTCATCCGGCTGAAGGAGGGCATCGTCTTCCACAACGGCAAGCCGGTCACGGCCGACGACGTCATCTACTCGTTCCAGCGCCGCCTCGACCCGGATCTGGGCTTGGCTCCCGCGCTCATCCCCCTGCTCGATGCCAGCGGCCTGACCAAGGTGGACGACCGCACCGTGCAGGTGCAGCTCAAGCAGCCGGCGGTCACCTTCATCAACGGCCTGGCCGAGTACATCGCCACGGTCGTGCCGGTGGGCTACACCCGCGAGGACCCGGTCCAGATCGGCACCGGGCCGTTCCAGCTCGAGAGCTTCACCGCCGGGGCGGAGAGCGTGCACAAGAAGAACCCGAACTACTGGGACACGGGCAAGCCTTACCTGGACGAGGTCCAGATCATCGACTTCGCCGACCCCGCCTCGCTGGTCAACGCGCTCAGCTCCGGCGACGTCGATGCCATCGTCGACGTGCCCTTCGCCCAGGCCAGCACCATCTCGGCCGACTCCAACCTGGTGCTGCTGGAGTCCGAGGCCGGGAGCTGGCTGCCCATCACCATGGCCGTCGACCAGGCGCCCTTCACCGACCCGAAGGTGCGCCAGGCCATGCGGCTCATCGTCGACCGGGAGCAGATGGTCGAGCGGGTCCTGTCCGGTCACGGCCGGGTGGCCAACGACATGTACGGCGTGTTCGACGCCTGCTACCCGGACGACTTCCCGCAACGGACGCAGGACATCGAGCAGGCCAAGCAGCTGCTGGCCGACGCCGGCCAGGAGGGCCTGGAGATCGACCTGTTCGCCCCCGACGACACCGCCGGACTGCCCGAGCTGGCGGCGGCCTTCGCCGACCAGGCCAAGGAGGCCGGGGTGACCGTCAACGTGAAGGTCCTCGACGGGGGCACGTACTGGGGCGACGAGTACACCAAGCGCACCTTCGCCACCAGCTTCTGGGGCACCCGGCCCTACCTCAACCAGGTGGGGGCCGGCAGCCTGAAGGAATCGACCTACCCCGAGACGCACTGGCCGCCGGAGGGCAGCAACTTCGAAGCGCTCTACTTCGAGGCCTTGGCCGAGACCGACGACGCCGCCCGCTGCGAGATCATCCGCCAGATGCAGCAGCAGGAGTACGACGAGGGCGGCAACATCATCGCCGTGTTCAACAGCCTGCTCGACGCCCACAAGGCTGAGGTGCAGGGTCTCGTGGCCGAGCCCAACGTGTTGAACCTCGACCACTTCGGTCGCGGCTTCAAGAACATCTGGTTGCAGACCTGACCGGCGAACCGAGCTCGGACCCGCCTCCGCGGGGGGCGGTGACGTGGGCCTCCTGAAGTTCGTGCTCTGGCGCGTGGCCTTCGGCATCCTCACGCTGTTCGTCGTATCGGTGGTCGTGTTCGCCTTGACGCAGGCGCTGCCGAGCGATCCCGCCCGGGCCATCCTCGGGCGGGACGCCACTCCGGCCAGCCTGGCGGCCAAGCGGGTCGAGCTGGGCTTCGACAAGCCCGCGGTCGAGCAGTACACCGACTGGCTCGGCGGCCTGCTGACAGGCGACCCAGGAAGGTCCTTCGTCAACGGCGAGCCGATCATGGACTTCCTCGGCGACCGCATCAAGAACTCACTGTTCCTGATGGTGGTGGCGGCGGTGGTGTCGATCCCACTGTCGATCGTGGTGGGGTCCTACGCCGCGCTGCGGCGGGACAAGACCTTCGACAGCTCGACGTCCGTGGTCACCCTGGTCCTGGCCTCGATGCCCGACTTCGTGATCGGCGCGCTGCTGATCGTGCTGTTCGCCACCAACGTCGCCCATGTCGTCCCGGCCACCGTACGGATCCGGCCCGGCAGCGCGCCCTGGTCCGACCTGAAGGGCATCATCCTGCCCGTCGCGGTGCTGACGCTTGCGGTCGTGCCGTATGTGGCGCGGGTGATGCGGGCCTCGATGATCGAGGTGCTGGAGAGCGACTACGTCGAGATGGCGCGGCTCAAGGGCGTCCCCGAGCGCACCGTGCTCTGGCGCCACGCCATGCCCAACGCCATCGGCCCGACGCTCCAGGTGATCGCCCTCAACGTCGCCTACCTGGCCGGAGGCGTCATCGTCGTGGAGTCCCTGTTCAACTACACGGGCATCGGGCTGGCCCTGCGCGACGCCGTCCGCGAGGTGAACCTGCCCGTCGTCCAGTTCCTGGCCATGTTCATCGCCGCCATCTACGTCGTGACGAACCTGCTGGCCGACGTGGGGACGATTCTGGTGACACCGCGGCTACGGACGAGGCTGACGTGACGGTCCTGGACGAACCGATCCTGCTGGCCGACCCGGCCGAGACCGCAGCCTCCCCACGCGGCATGTGGAGGACTGCCTTGGGGCTCTGGCGGACCCGGGTGGGGCTCGGTCTGCTGGCCGGTCTGGTCGCGCTCGCCGTGATCGGGCCCTGGCTGGCGCCCTACGGCGAGACCGAGTTCGTCGGCACGCCCAACCTGCGCGACGTCGAGGGCGCGACACTCGGAACCGACTACTTCGGCCAGGACGTGCTCTCGCGATTCCTGTATGGCGGCCGGTCCATCCTCGTGCTGGCCGTGCTGTCCACCGCGCTGGCTCTGGTGTCGGGCGTCACCATCGGCCTCGTGGCCGCCTACAGCCGCGGCCTGGTGGACAACGTGTTGATGCGGCTGATGGACATCAACCTCGCCTTCCCCCAGCTCCTCCTGGCCCTCGTAGCGCTGACGACCATCGGGCCGAAGGCCTGGGTGATCGTCCTCGTCGTCGGCTTCACGACGATGCCCCGCATCGCCCGGGTGACCCGCGGCGCGGCCGTGCCCGTGGTGGAGCGCGACTTCGTGTCCGCCGCGCAGGCCCTCGGAGAGTCCCGCTTCCGCATCCTGCGCAGCGAGATCCTGCCCAACGTCTCGGGCCCGCTGCTCGTGGAGGCGAACCTGCGGCTCACCTACTCCATCGCCATCATCGCCGCGCTCGGCTTCCTGGGCTTCGCCACCAGCGTCAACGCCGCGAACTGGGGCCTCATGATCCAGGAGAACAAGGGAGCTGTCTCCGTCCAGCCGTGGGGCATGATCCTGCCGGGCTTGGCCATCGCGCTGCTGACTGTCGGGACCGGGCTGGTGGGCGACGGGCTGGCGCGCGCCGCGGCCGGCATCGACCGCAAGAAGGCCACCTGATGCCCGTTCTGGTGATCGACGGCCTGCGGGTGGACGTCGCCGGCGACGGCCCGGACATCGTCGACGAGGTCAACCTGGAGATCGCGCCGGGCGAGGTGGTGGGCCTGGTCGGCGAGTCCGGCTCGGGCAAGACCACCGTCGGACTGGCCGTGCTCGGCCACGCCCGCAAGGGCGTCCGGGTGGTACAGGGATCGGTCAGCATCAACGGCCGCGAAATGCTCACCCTCAAGCCCCAGCAGCTCCGGCAGGCCAGGGGAGATCTGGTGTCCTACGTCCCCCAGGACCCGAGCACGGCGCTCAACCCGGCGCTGCGCATCGGCAAGCAGCTCATGGAGGTCCTCGAGTACCACGACTTCGGCGGCTCCGACCAGGCCCGCCGGGACCGGGTCGACGAGGTCATGGCCGAGGTTCTCCTGCCGTCGTCCCGCCACTTCCTGCGCCGCTACCCCCATCAGCTCTCCGGCGGGCAACAGCAGCGGGTGGGGTTGGCCATGGCCTTCGCCTGCCGGCCCGCGGTCATCGTGCTCGACGAGCCGACGACCGGCCTCGATGTGAGCACGCAGGCCCACGTGCTGGAGACGGTTCGTGACCTCTGCCGGAGGCACGGCGTGGCGGCGTTATACGTCACCCACGACCTGGCCGTCGTCGCCAACCTGGCCGACCGGGTGGCCGTCATGTACGCCGGGCGGGTGGTCGAGTCCGGGCCGACCACGTCGCTGTTCGACAACCCCGCCCACCCCTACTCCCGGCACCTGATCGCCGCCGCCCCGGACATCACCGGACAGCGGGCCACCGTGGGGCTGGCCGGCCGGGCGCCGTCACCGGGGCGTCGGCCCGTCGGCTGCGCGTTCGCGCCTCGCTGCGAGCTGGCCACCGAGGAGTGCACGACCGCCTTCCCGCCGGTGGTCGAGGTGGCCGCCGGCCACGAGGTCCGTTGCGTGCGGCCGTGGACGGTGCCGGCGCGAACGGAGGCCGGCCCCGTCTCCCTGCCCGGACCGACCGCTCCGGCCGACGCCACGCTCGTCGTGCAGTCGGTTTCGGCGTCCTACGTCGGCCACCGGGTCGTGCAGGACATCGATCTCCACGTCGGGAAGGGCGAGTGCCTGGCGCTGGTCGGTGAATCCGGCTCCGGGAAGACGACGCTATCCCGGGCCATCGGGGGCCTCCACCACGAGTGGAAGGGGCAGATCCTCCTGGCCGGAGTTCCGCTCGCCCACTCGGCCCGGGACCGCAGCGTGGACCAGCGCATGAAGATCCAGTACGTGTTCCAGAACCCGTACTCCTCGCTCAACCCTCGCCGCACCGTGGGCGACTCGGTGGCCCGACCACTGATGATCGCCGGCGCCTCGAAGGCCGAGGCCGCCGACGCGGTGGGCGAGATGTTGTCGCGGGTGTCCTTGACCGGGGCCTACGCCCACCGCTACCCGGACCAACTCTCCGGCGGCGAGCGCCAGCGCGTCGCCATCGCCCGCGCCCTCGTCAGCCGGCCCGACCTGCTGGTGTGCGACGAGGTGACCTCCGCCCTCGATGTCCTGGTGCAGGCCGCCATCGTCGAGCTGCTGGCCGACCTGCAACGGGATCTCGGGCTGTCGATGCTGTTCGTCACCCACAACCTCCCGTTGGTCCGCTCGATCGCGCAGCGGGTGGCCGTGATGGCTGCCGGTCACATCGTGGAGCTCGACACCACCGTGCAGGTGCTGAGCGAGCCGAAGGAGGAGTACACGCGGCGCCTCCTCGAGGACACGCCGCAGGTGCCGGTGTACGAGTGACGGTGCAGGGCGACGTCGCCTCCGGCTTCGGGGCGGTGGCCGACGCGTTCGCCGGCTGCGTCGCTGACGATGCACCGGGTGCGGCGTTCTGCGCCGTCGTCGACGGGCAGGTGGTGGCCGACCTCTGGGCTGGCACCAGGGACGAGCGCGGCCGACCGTGGGAGGCGGACACGGCCTGCCTCGTGGCCTCCGGCACCAAGGGCGTGGTCGCCACGGCGATGGCGATGCTGCTGGAGCGCGATCTCCTCGAGCTCGACGCCGCCGTCAGCCGCTACTGGCCCGAGTTCGCGGCGGCCGGCAAGGAGGGCGTCCGCGTGGCCGACGTGGTCGCGCACACCGCCGGCCTGCCCGGGGTGGTGGCCCCCCTCTCGGTCGAGGACCTGCGCGACCCACCCAGGATCGAGGCGCTGCTGGCCGCCCAGGAGCCCATGGTGCCGATCGGGGAGCCGACGTACCACGCCCTGACCTACGGCTGGCTGTGCGACGCGCTCGTCCGGCGGGTGGACGGCCGCACCGTCGGACGCTTCGTGGCGGACGAAATCGCCGGCCCGCTGGAGCTGGACCTCTCGATCGGCACGCCACCCGAACGGGCGGCGAGGGCGGCCGAGATGCGCCAGGCCGCGAACTTCGCGCTGGCCGCCTTCCTCGGGGAAGGTCCTCCGGACCCCCGTCTGGCCTACGTCTACGGCAACCCCCCCGTGCTCCGGCTGCGAGAACCGGAGATGCTGGCCCTGGAGGTACCCGGCGCCAACTGCGTCGCCACCGCGCGGGCGCTGGCCGGCCTCTACGGATGCCTGGCCCGCGGCGGCGAGCTCGACGGCGTGCGCATCCTGGCGCCCGAGACGGTCGAGCTGGCCCGGCGGCCGCTGTCGGAGGGGCACGACCCTCTGTCCGGACGCCTCCTGCGCTTCGGAGTCGGCTTCGAGTTGGCCCCGAACCCCTCCGAGCTCGGTCCCGAAGCGGACGCGTTCGGCCACACCGGCTCCGGCGGATCCTCCCATGGCGCCTGGCCGGCGCGCCGCACCGGGTTCTCCTTCGTGATCTCCGAGATGCGCCCGGAGAACGACGACGGGAGGGCCGGCCGGGTGCTGCGCGCCCTGCAGGGAGCGCTCGACATCGACTGACTGTGCTCAGCCGCCGATGAGCTCGAGGGCCCGTAGGTGCACCTCGTGGGCGACCGGCTCGACCTTGGCCCGCTCGTCCGCGTTCAGCGCCTTGACCAGGCGCACCATCTCCGCGTCGGCCTCCCGCGCCGCTTCAGCATCGCCCCCGGCCAGCGCCAGGCCGAGCCGGTCCTGTGCCGCCCGGGCGTCGACGAGCTCGTTCGACTCCACGGGCAGACCGATGGCGTGTGCGGCGCCGCGCACCGGGCGGGGCAGGTCGTCGGCCAGCAGCACACCGGCGGCAAAGGAGGCCGAGGCCTCCGGAGGCTGGCGCGCTTCGGGCACCAGCGCATGGCCCGAGCCGGTCGAGCAGCTCGTCGTCGGTGGTTCGCCCGGTCATGCCGGCGCTCCTTCCACGAGCAGCCCCCGCAGCCGGTTCAGGGCCCGCGACTGCGCCATCCGTACGGCGCCGGGCGACTTGCCGATGACGCCCGCCACCTCGTTGGCGGCCAGCCCGCCGACGACGCGCAACTCCAGCACCTCCTGGTCCTCGGGGCTGAGGAGCGCGAACGCGGACCGCAACTCTGCCGCCTCCTCATCGGCCAGCACCCGGCCGAGCGGACCGGGTTCCGGGCAGGCCGGCTCCGGCACGTCGGCCGGCACGTGGCGGGCGGCGTGGCGCGCTCCTTCGAGAAGCACGTTGCGCAGTATCCCGTAGATCCAGGCATCGAACCCGCCACCACGCCACTCGAACCCGGCGATGCCCTTGATGGCGCGGGCCATGGTCTCGCTCACCGCATCGTCGGCGGCCTGCTCGGCGAACAGACGGCGGCGGGCGTAGGCGAACAGCCGCGGGTACGCCCGGCGGAAGAGCGCTTCCCAGGCGTCCGAATGACCCGTCCGGGCCCGGTCCACCAGCATCACCACCTCCCGAGCTGAGGTTCAACCGTTCGATGGACGGCAAAGCCACCATCCGGGGGTATCGGGCGGCCCGAGGCGGGGCGAAGATGGCGGGGTGCCTACCGACCCGGTGATCAGCGTCAAAGGGCTGCTGAAGCGCTACGGCGAGCGGATCGCCGTGCACGACGTCGATCTCGAGGTGGCGCGAGGCGAGGTGTTCGCGCTCCTCGGCCCGAACGGCGCCGGCAAGACCACGACCGTCGAGATCCTCGAAGGGCATCGCTGCCCGACGGCGGGCAGGGCCAGAGTCCTCGGCGTCGATCCCGTGAAGGGGGACGCTCGCTGGCGAGCCCGCCTCGGCATGGTCGTCCAGTCGAGCCATCTGACCGACGAGCTCACCGTGGAGGAGGTGGTGGGCCACTTCGCGACCTACTACCCCTCCCCTCGCTCCCCGGACGAGGTGATCGAGCTGGTGGGACTCACGGAGCAGCGCAACCAGCGCCTGCGGAGTCTGTCGGGTGGGCAGCAGCGTCGCGTCGAGGTGGCACTCGGGATGGTCGGGCGCCCCGAGCTCCTCTTCCTGGACGAGCCGACGACCGGTTTCGACCCCGAAGCCCGCCGACGGTTCTGGGATCTCATCGACGCGTTGGCGTCCGAAGGGACGACCATCGTCCTCACGACCCACTACCTCGAGGAAGCCGAGCGCCTCGCCGACCGCGTCGGGGTGATCGTCGCCGGGCGCATCGTGGCCATCGGGCCTCCGGCCACCTTGGCCGGGCGGCACCGTGCCGCCTCGGTCGTGCGCTGGCGCGAGGCCGGCCGCACGGTCGAGCACGCCACCGACCGCCCAACCGCCTTCGTCCTCGAGCTCTCCTCCCGCCTCGGTGGTGAGATCCCCGGCCTCACCATCGCCCGCCCGACGCTCGAGGATGTCTACCTGGAGATGATCGGAGCGGCAGCATGAGCACGCCCTCGGAGCTGGATCTCCGCCACCCCGGGCTTCCAGGTGCCTGGGCCCTCGGCCGACGGAGGGCCGGGTTGGAGACCAAGCTGTTCTTCCGGGACAAGGACGCCGTCGGGTTCACCTTCGCCTTCCCGGTCATGCTGCTCCTGCTGTTCGGCGCCATCTTCTCCGGTGAGATCGGAGACTCTGGCGTCGACGTCGCGCAGGTGATGGTCGCCGGCATCCTGGCGGCGGGCGTGGCCAGCGTCAGCTTCGTGACCCTGGCGATCTCGATCGCTCTCGAGCGGGACAATGGAACCCTGACCCGCTTAGCCGGCACCCCCATGCCCAGGGCGTCCTACTTCATCGGCAAGGTGGGGCTGGTGCTCGTGACGACGGTGTCCGAGGCCGCGATCCTTCTCGCCGTCGGGGTAGCGCTGTACGGGCTCGAGCTGCCCACCGATCCCGGTCGCTGGTTCACCTTCGCCTGGGTGTTCCTTCTCGGGGTGAGCGCATGCTCGCTGTTGGGAATCGCGATGAGCGGTGTGCCTCGGTCGGCGCGCAGCGCGGCCGCGGTCGTGAACCTCCCGTTCGTCGCCCTCGAGTTCGTGTCGGGCGTGTTCCTGCTGTACTCGGAGCTCCCGGCCGGGCTCCAGGCGGTCGGGGCGCTGTTTCCGCTGAAGTGGATGGCCCAAGGCTTCCGCAGTGTGTTCTTGCCTGATGCCTTCACCGTCGTGGAGCCGTCCGGCGGGTGGGAGCACGGGCGGGTGGCGCTGATGTTGGCGGTGTGGACCGTCGCCGGCTTCGCACTGTGTCGGGCGACGTTCCGCTGGAACACGGACCGGGTTCGCCCATGACCGCCGGCGGACCGATGCCGGCCGACCGGGTGCCACGGTCCTCGGAGCACGCCTGGGAGCGGAGCGTCGGCTTGTGGACGCTGACCACCTGGATCTGCATCGGACTCGCCACGGCGCTGGCCGTGGTCGAGAGCTGGGGAGACTGGCGCAGGATGGTTGCGGTCCTGCTGGTCTCCGCCGCGTTCACGGCCTGGTTCGCG
>DASTFY010000091.1:0-4751 GCA_035719525.1 Acidimicrobiales bacterium | reverse complement strand
GGCACCGGGACTCGAAGATCTACGACATCTTCGAGGGCACCGAGCAGATCCAGCTCCTGGTCATCGCTCGAGCCATCTCCGGCATCCGCATCGAGTAGCCAAAATCCCCGTGTTTTCTGGGTTCTGGTCAGGACGCGTACGACAGTCGGGCCTGCTGATCGGTGCACCCTGCCGGCCACGGCGCCGGCGACGGCTCACGACGAGGGATGGCCGCTCTACCTCGACCGGTATGCCGCGCTCCTGACCGCCTGACCGTCTGAAGAGGCCCTGGTCAGCTGTGGGGGTCAGCGAGCCGGCCCGCGAGCCACTGGAACGGTTGGACCGCACCGCCCGGGGTGTGGTGGGCGGTCTGCCGTTCCTCGACGACATCGACTGCGCCGAGCAACTCCTGCAGCGCATCGGCCGTGAACCGGTGGACGGGAAGGCCCGAGCAGTGGTCGGGGCCGTCCGCTGCGAACACACCGAGCACGAAGGCGCCGGCTGGTCCGACGGCGCGGCGGAGGGTGTCGGCGTAACGCTGCCGGTCGTCGGGCTCGGTGAGGAAGTGGAGGAGTGCCCGGTCGTGCCAGAGGTCCCATCGGTGTTCGGGTCGCCACGTCCGGATGTCGGCCCGGATGGTGTCGACCGTGCCGTTGCGCGCTCGGACGTCGTCGAGGGCGACCTGGGAGATGTCGAGGACGGTGACCACGTCGCCGTGAGCGGTGAGCTCGTCCACGAGCCGGCTGGTACCTGCGCCGATGTCGATCACCGTCTTCGGGTCGCCAGGCGGGGCGACGGCATCGATGAGCTCGATCGAGGTCGCTGGTGTCGGCTCGAACCAGGAGGCCGCCGTCGCCCCCGTCGACCCGTACCGGGTGTCCCAGTGCCGGCGGAGTGACTCGGGCTCGTCTGGGTCCATGTCAGCTCAGCTTGCGGCGCCGCCGTCGCAGACGCACAGCTCGTTGCCTTCCGGGTCGGCCAGGAGGATCCAGTTGGTGCCGTGTTCGTGCCGCGGTTCAGCGGCGAGGCGGCTAGCGCCGAGTGCCTCCAGTCGAGCGGCTTCGGCCTCGATGTCCTCGGCGTCGATGTCGAGGTGCATCCGGTTCTTGGTCGTCTTGGTCTCGGGCACGGCCTGGAGCAGCAGCTTCGGCCGGACGCCATCGGGGTCGACCAGGAGCACGTAGGCCCCGGCGGAGCCGACCTCGACGTAGCCGAGCGCTTCGGCCCAGAAGGGTGCCAGCGTCTGCGGGTCCCGGCAGTCGAGGACGAGTCCGATGCTCACCATGGCCATAGTGCGAGCGTAGGGCGAGGTCTCGAGGGTCAGCCCGCCGCGGCGGCGAGCAGTGCCGTTGCGCCCGGTGCCATCAACCGGCTGGGATGGGTCTGGGCCCGGGGATCCTCCTGCGCCTCCCAGAGGGCGAGATCGATGAGCACGCGGCAGCTGTGCAGCCCCCGATGCCAGTCGAGGTCGTCCAGCCGTGACGCAGGCGCCGCCGACCGGTAGGCCCGAAGGAAGCGGTCCGCGAGAAAGCGGCCAGCCGCGTCGACGGCCGACCGGAGGGCGGCGGGGACGATCATCGGCGGGAAGCGCAGCAGCAGCCAGGTCCAGGCCAGGTCGTAGGACGCCGGAGCCACGACGGCGGCTGTCCAGTCGAGGACGGTGACCGTGTCACCATCGGCGAGGAGGTTCAGCGGGTGGAGGTCGCCGTGACAGAGCACAGGCGCAACCTCTGCGGGTCGACGAGCGACCAGCCGGTCGAGGGCGACGAGCAGGTCGCGGTTTCCGGCGGCCTCTGCCCCGGCGCGGAGGTGAGGGATCAGCTCGTCGACGGTGAGGGCGGTGGTCGGTGCTGCGAAGTGGGCTGCGGTCTGGATCGGTGCGGGGTCGAGTGCGTGGATCGCAGCAGCGCACACCGCGAGCTCCCGGGGCAAGCGGCGAGCGATGCCCGGGACGCGAGGCAGGGCGGCGAGCCCGTCGAGGCTGGCCAGTAGCGGGGCACCAGGGGCGAAGTCCATGACGGACCAGGCGTCGCGGAGGGGCCCGCCCGACGGGCCGGCGAGACGGATCGCCGGCGTGGGCACGCCGGCGGTGGCGGCCGCTTGCTGGACCGCGATCTCTTTGGCGGCCATGTCGGGCTGCGGAGCGAGGCGCAGCACCAGGTCCGCCGGAACGCCCTCGGGTGCCCCGGTGACCGCGAAGCGGTACATGGTCGCCCACTCCCCACCGGTGATCACCGTGGGCTCGCCGACGACCCGAGCGTCCGGCCACCGTGGCCCGATCAGCACGGCGAGTTCAGCCTGGCTAATAGTCACAGTGTTTACTGTAACGGTATTCACTGATAGTGTCTAGCGGGTGAGCGAGAACGCTGCAGACCTGACGGACGAGATGAGCGTTGACGAACTGGCCCGGCGATCGGGCGTGCCGGTGCGGACGATCCGGGAGTACCAGACGATCGGGGTGCTTCCCGCCCCGGCCAAGCGCGGTCGAGTCGGGATCTACCGGGCCAGCCACCTGCGCCGTCTGGATCTCGTCGCACGACTCCAGCACCGCGGCTACTCACTGGCGGGCATCCGTGACCTCCTCGGCTCCTGGGTGGCGGGGCGTGACCTCGGTGAGGTCCTCGGCCTCGAGCCAGACCAGCTCATCCACGTCGACGAGCCAGGCGCGCCGGCCACGCTCGACCAACTCGTCGAGATCCTCCCGGCGCTCGTACCGGATCGGCTCGACGCGCTGATCGATCTCGGAATCGTCGAGCGCTGCGGGCCGGACCAGTTCTGCGTGCCGAGCCCGTCGATCGTCCAGCTCACCTCGGACCTGCTGGATGCCGGCTATGGGCCGGATCGGGTGCTCCACGTGCTCCAGTCCATCTCGATCGCCGCTGACCGGGTCGCCGCGTCCGCCGTGGACCTGCTGGCCGAGCGTCCGAGTGGCGTCGATGACGCCACGCTGGTCGCCCTCGCCGAGCGCAGCCGCGGCCTATTGGCGCACGGCGTCGGGCGACTCACCGTTCATGGCATCGGGCGACGTCTCGGCGTCGGTCACCACGACGAGGACGTCGGCAGGGCCATCCGGCGGCATATGGAGGAGGGCACGTGACCGCCAAGGCCAATGCTGGGCAGTCCGACGACTGGAACGGCGAGAGCGGCCGACGCTGGGTGGCCGACGCCGACCGCCGAGATCGCGTGCTCGGCCCCGTCGCCGACGAGCTCCTCACCGTGGCGGCGCCCCAGGCGGGTGAACAGGTGCTGGACATCGGGTGCGGATGCGGGATCACGACGTTGCGCGCCGCAGCCGCTGTCGGCCCCCACGGGCGTGCTGTCGGCGTCGACCTCTCGGAACCGATGCTGGCCCTCGCCCAGCAACGGCAGGACGACCGCGACGTCGACAATGCCGTCTTCGTCCAAGCCGACGCTCAGGAGGACCCCCTGGGCGAGGGCTTCGATCTCGCCATCAGTCGTTTCGGGACCATGTTCTTCGCCGACCCGGTCAGTGCGTTCCGCAACATCGCCGACTCGTTCCGATCGGGGGGCCGTCTCTGCCTCGCCACCTGGCAGCCCCTCGCCGCCAACGACTGGCTCCTGGTGCCGGGGACTGCGTTGCTCGAGTTCGGCACGATGCCGCCGGCCGGGGCTTGGCCCGGGATGTTCGCCCAGTCCGAGCCCGGTGAGGTCAGCGCGGTACTCGACGAGGCCGGTCTCACCGACATCGACCTTCGACCCGTGACCCTCGATCTGCCGTTGGGTGAAACCGTCGACGATGCCGCCGCTTACCTTGCCGAGTCCGGTCCGGGGCGCGCGCTCCTGGCCACGATCGAACGAGCACAGCACCAGGAGGCGCTCTCCGCCGTGCGCCGTGTCCTCGGCGAGCACGCCAGCGAGGACGGCAGCGTTGCGCTGTCAGCCGGGGTGTGGCTGATCACCGCTCGTTCGTGACGAGGTGACCGATGCTGGCCGCTGGCTGGTGGGACGGGTGGGGTCCCGTCGGGGCGCGGTGTCCGCTCAGGCGCCTTCGATGGCTTCGAGGCGGCCCGTCTGGATGGCTTCACAGAACGCCGCGTAGTCCCGGTCGTTCTGGTCGGCGTAGCGCTGGGAGAAGTCGGCCAACGCCTGATCGAAGCGGTCCTTCTTGCCGAGGTACGCGGCGATGGCCACGGGATCGCCGGAGCGGGCGTGCGCCCGGGCCAACGTCTGGCCGCAGAAGCGGGCGTAGGTGGCGAGCGTGCCTGGTCCCATCGTCTCGACGGTGGCGGAGACCTTCATGTCCCGCAGCTGGCGCCAGAACATGTACCGGTTGTCCTCCGATCCCTTCGCCCAGCCCAGGTAGATGTCGCTGGCGGCCTGCATCAGCCGTTGGCCCTCGACGACGCGTTGGCCCGGTTGGCGGTGCCGGCTCTTCGGTAGGTGATCCTCCAGGACCGAGGTCGTCGCTTCCTTCACCTGCAGGAACAGCGGGTCCTGATCGTCGCGCCCCTGCAGCAGGACGATGAAGGCCCGGGTGCCGACACTGCCGACGCCGACGACCTTGCGGGCGACATCGATGAGCTCGAACCGCTCCAACACGTGGCGGTGGTCGGCTCGGAGGGTGGACCGGTACGCGCGGAACTGCTCGTGGACCATGTGTTCGAGCTGGTCCGCGGAATAGCCGTAGCGCTCCGACATGTCCCTCAGGGGGAGGATCACGGGTGGTTGGCTGACGATCCGGTATCGGCCGTCGACGTGCTCGGCCAGCTTCGAGAGCGCTTGGGTGCTGTCGCGGGTACGGGCCTTCTCGG
>DASTFY010000090.1:0-13573 GCA_035719525.1 Acidimicrobiales bacterium | reverse complement strand
CGGCGGCAGCGGCGACGGCGACAGCGGCCAGGCGGGGGCGCAGTCCGATCATGGATCAGCTCCTGGATCTCGTGGACTCGTGTCCATGCCCGCACGCATGAGGCTACGTCGGCCTCGCCGCGCGTGCCACCGCGCCCACCCGGCCGCCGAGCATCGTGGGCCGCGACTGGCTCAGGCGAAGGTCGCCAGGACCTCGTCGTGGAGGAGGCCGTTGGTCGAACAGGCGCTGCCACCGTCGGGGCGGGGCTCGCCCGCCAGCGAGGTGAAGCGGCCTCCAGCCTGCTCGACGATGACCTGGACCGCGGCCAGGTCCCACAGGTTGACGACGGGCTCGACGGCGACGTCGAAGGCGCCTTCGGCCACCAGCACGTGCATCCAGAAGTCGCCCAGCCCACGGGCCCGCCACGCCCGCCGGGTCAGGTCGACGAGCGCCTCGCCGGCCCCGTGCTCGTAGAACGATCCGACGTCGCTGTAGGCCACGTGGGCGTCGGCGATCGAGCTCACCGAGGACACGCGGATGGGCTGACCGTCGGCGTGCGCGCCCAGCCCATCGGCCCCCCACCAGCGGCGGCCGAGCGCCGGGGCGGACGCCACGCCGACCACCACCGCCCCATCGACCTCGAGGGCGATCAGCGTCGCCCAGATGGGAATGCCCTTCACGAAGTTCGAGGTGCCGTCGATGGGATCGACGATCCAACGGGCTCGCGCCGCGCCCGGTCCGATGAGTCCCTCCTCCTCGCCGAGCACGGCGTGGTCGGGGCGGGCGATAGCCAGCCGGCCCCGGATGACGGCTTCGCTGCCGCGGTCGGCCGCCGTCACCTCGCTGCGATCGGCCTTGTGCTCCACGAGCAGATGGGCGGAGCGGAAGTGGGGGACGGTGACGGCGTCGGCCAGGTCGGCCAGCTCCAGCGCCAGCTCGAGCTCAGCGGCGGGATCGAGCTCCCAGGCCACTCAGAGGCCGAGCAGCCGGCGGACCGTTCCGGCGATGCCTTCGGCATCGAGACCCAGCTGGCTCAGGATCCGGTCGGGCTTGGCGGTGGGGATGAACCGGGTCGGCACGCCGAGGACCTCCACGTGAGGCAGCGGGTTGGTGCCGCAGGCGTGGTGGACGCGGTCGGCCATGGTCATGCCGATCCCTCCGTCGCGGATGCCGTCCTCGCAGGTGATGACGATCTGGTGGCGGGCGGCGTCGACGATCATCGACTCGTCGAGCGGGGCGCAGCAGCGGACGTCCCACACCGTGGCGTGAATGCCCTCGGCGGCGAGCTGCTGAGCCGCCTTGTCGGCGTTGGCCACCAGCTTGCCCACGGCCAGGAGGCAGACCTGCCCGTCGCCCGCCGTGACCAGCCGTGCGTCGAGCCCGGTGCCGACCTGATCGTCGGGTACCTGGCGGGCCTGGCCCTTCGGGTAGCGGATGGCGACCGGCCCCTGCTCCAGCAGTCCGAGGCCGTCGTGGAGCATCTGCTGCAGCTCCTGGGCCGACGACGGGGCCAGCACGGTCATGCCCGGCACTCGGGACAGTAGGGCCAGGTCGTACACGCCGTGGTGGCTGGCGCCGTCGTCGCCGGTGATGCCGGCCCGGTCGAGCGCGAAGAGCACCGGCAGCCGGTGCAGCGCCACGTCGTACACCACCTGGTCCCAGGCCCGGTTCAGGAAGGTGGAGTAGACGGCCACGATCGGACGGAGCCCACCCATGGCCATGCCCGCCGCCGCGGTGACGGCGTGCTGCTCGGCGATGCCGACGTCGAAGCAGCGGTCGGGGAAGCGGTCCTGGAACGGCAGCAGTCCCGTCGGTCCCGGCATCGCCGCGGTGATGGCGACCAGGCGCGGATCGTGTTCGGCCTCCTTGATGACCGCCTCGGCGAAGGCCTGCGTGTAGCCGGTCGGTACCGCCTTCGGGGGGCCGACGGCACGATCGAACACCGGCGCGTCGTGCAGATGCTTCTCGTCGTCGTCCTCGGCGGGGGGGTAGCCGCGTCCCTTCTGCGTGAGCGCATGGATGACGATGGGACCGTCGAACTCGGTGGCATTGCGCATCACCACCTCGAGCGCGGCGATGTCGTGCCCGTCGATGGGCCCGACGTAGCGCACCCCCAGCGACTCGAAGAACGCGGGCGGCTGGAAGTACTCCCGGACCGCGGCCTTCACCGCCTCCATGCCCTTCTCGGCCTGGGTACCGACGAGTGGGAGGTCGCGCAGGAACAGCTCCATCCGTCGCTGGCGACGCATGTACACCGGGTTGAGGCGGATCGAGGTGAGGCTGTTGGAGAGCTTCGAGACCGTCGGCGCGTACGAGCGGCCGTTGTCGTTCAGCACGATGATCACGTTGCGGTCCGAGTGGCCGAGGTTGTTGAGCGCCTCGTACGCCATGCCTCCCGTCATCGAGCCGTCGCCGATGACGGCGACGATGTGGCGCCGCCCGGGGTCGGCACCGCCGTCGCGGGCGACCGCCAGCCCGTAGGCATAGGAGAGGATGGTCGAGGCGTGACTGTTCTCGACGAAGTCGTGCTCCGACTCCTCCCGAGACGGGTAGCCGGACAGGCCCCCGGCCCGGCGCAGCTGCGCGAAGCCGGCTGAGCGGCCCGTGACGATCTTGTGCACGTACGCCTGGTGGCCGGTGTCCCACAGGATGGCGTCGCGCGGCGAGTCGAAGACGCGATGCAGGGCCAATGTGAGTTCGACCGCGCCGAGGTTGGAGCCGAGGTGCCCGCTGTTGTCGGCGACGGACGCCACGATGAAGTCTCGGATCTCCCCAGCCAGCTCCTCGAGCTCCAGCGCGCTGAGCGCGCGCAGGTCGCCGGGCTGGTGGATGGTCTCGAGCAACATGGCGGCAGCGACGTTACCGCCGCGTCCCTTCGGCTACAGCGTCGTGCGAGCCTCGTCCAGCGACCGGTACTGGTCACGGCCGTGCCGGCGCTCGTTCCACTCGTAGATCGCCCGCCCGATGACGTAACCCACGGCGAGCGTCAGCAGGCCACCGACAGCATCGAGGAGGAAGTGGTTGGCCGTCACCACGATGCCGAACAGCGTGAAGAACGGGTAGGACACGATGAGGGCTCGGGCCCCACGGCTCCGCGTGAGCTGCCACATCACCAGCACGCACCAGACCGACCATGCGATGTGGAGGCTGGGCATGGCGGCGTACTGGTTGGACAGCTTCTGCATCGCCCCGGAGTCGAACGACCAGGGCCCGCCCTCGACCTTGAGCGTGTCCACGAAGCCGTAGGGCTCGATGTCCTGCGCCACCTCCAAGCGGGCTCCCCCGTAGAGGTCTGAGCTGTCGAGCAGCCGGGGGGGCATCACAGGGAACAGCGAGAACCCGACGATGGCGAGCGCGGTGGTGGCCCCGAGCACGTTTCGCCAGAGCGGGAACAGCGCCGGTCGGGCGCGGTACAACCAGACGAAGGCCACGGCCGTGACGACGAAGTGCGCCGTCCCGTAGAACGTGTTCCAGAACTGCAGGAAAGCCGTGAAGTCGAGGAACCAGGCCTGGAGCGTCGGTTCGTAGAAGAGGTTGAGCGCCCTCTCCCAGTCGATGATGCGGATGGCGTTGTTGAACGCGTGGAGCGGCTCCTCGCCGATCTCGACGCGCTTGGAACCGAAGCGGTTCCGGGTCATCGAGTACACCAGGTAGAAGGCGATGACCATCGAGGCCTCCTTCCACCAGTAGAGCCTGGTGGGACGTTCGAGCGTCTGAACGGCCACGGAGGACCAGGTTAGGGGAACTCGGCACGATCTACGATGAGGCATTCGCCACGCCGGGCCACGGTCGACGTTCACCGGGACGGCCTGCAAGGCTGGCGGGGTGAGCATCTTGCGCGGTCATGCCGGTGAGCAGGCTCTCGCCGTCCTTCAGCCCTTCGGTGTCGACGTCATGTTCACGCTGAACGGTGGCCATGTCTGGCCGCTGTACGAGGCCGCTCGCCACCAGGGCCTCCGGGTGGTCGACACCCGCCACGAACAGACCGCCACGTTCGCCGCCGAGGGGTACGCCAAGCTCACCCGCCGCCCGGGCCTGGCCGTGCTCACCGCCGGTCCTGGGGTCACCAACGCGGTATCGGCCATCACCTCGGCCTGGTTCAACGGCACCCCCCTGGTGGTGTTCGGCGGCCGGGCGCCGCAGGGGCGCTGGGGCGCCGGCTCGCTGCAGGAGCTCGACCACGTGCCGATCGTGACGCCGATCACCAAGCAGGCGGGCACGGTCACCGACGCCTCCAAGGCCGCACTCCTCGTGCACGACGCCGTCACGACGGCGATCGCCCCGCACCGCGGGCCGGTCTTCCTGGACTTCCCGCTGGACGTGTTCGGACCGGTCGAAGCCGAGCTGCCCGCGGCAACGACGGTGCCACCGCGCCCGCCGGACGCGGCCGCGGTGGAGCAGCTCGCGACCCTTGTCGCTGGTGCCGAACGGCCGGCGTTCATCATCGGCAGCGACGTGTACTGGGACGGCGCCTGGGAGGCCCTGGCCGGGGCGGTCGAGACGCTGCGGGTGCCGTGCTACTTCAACGGGCTCGGGCGGGGATGCCTCCCGGCCGACCACGATCTGGCCTTCCTGCGCACCCGGGGCCTGCTCAAGCGGGAGGCCGACCTCGTGGTCGTGGTGGGCACACCGCTGGACTTTCGCCTGGGGTTCGGCCGCTTCGGCTCGGCGCGGGTGGCCCACGTCGTCGACTCGGAGGGGCAACGTGCCGGCCACGTCGAGGTGCCCACCGTCGTCGGCGACCTCGGCCTGGCGCTCCGTGCGCTGGCGGATCACGGCGGCCCGCGGGTCGACCACGAGGCGTGGATCACCCGGCTGCGGGAGGCCGAGTCAGCGGCCGCACTGGACGACGACGCCCTCCTGAACGCCGCCTCCGACCCGATCAAGCCGTCGCGCATCTACGGTGAGCTCCGTCGGCGCCTCGAGGCCGACGCGGTGGTGATCTGCGACGGCGGGGACTTCGCCAGCTACGCCGGCAAGTTCATCGAGGTGCGCCAGCCCGGCGGGTGGCTCGACACCGGTCCGTACGGCTGCCTGGGGAACGGGTTGGGCTACGCCGTCGCGGCGCGGGTGGCGCGCCCGCGGAGCCAGATCGTGGTCCTCCTCGGCGACGGGGCGGCCGGCTTCAGCCTGATGGACGCCGACACCCTGGTCCGCCACGACCTGCCGGTCGTGATGATCGTGGGGAACAACGGGATGTGGGGGCTCGAGAAGCACCCGATGCAGGCCCTCTACGGATGGGACGTGGCCTGCGACCTCCAGCCCGGGTGTCGCTACGACCAGGTGGTCCGCTCGCTGGGCGGAGCGGGCGAGACGGTGGTGGACCCCGAGGAGCTCGGACCGGCGCTCGACCGGGCGTTCTCGGCCGGGGTGCCGTACCTGGTGAACGTGCTGACCGACCCGGCCGACGTGTACCCGAGGTCGTCCAACCTCGCGTAGCGCTCCTAGAGGTTGTCGAGGAAGCGGTCGGTGTCGACCACGACCCGGGTGACCTTGCCGCAGGCCACCAGCCCGCGGTGATCGCGCACGCTGACGGTGAAATGGAGCCGGCGGCCCTCGACCTTGTCGAGCACCGCCTCGGCCGCCACCGTCGAGCCGACGGCGTTGGGCTGGAGGTGGTCGAGCTGGATGCGCATGCCGACCGTGGTCTGGCCCCCGGGCAGCGTCCCGTCGACCGCGGCGACGGTGGCCTCCTCGCACAGGGCGACGACGCGAGGGGTGGCGAGGACGGGAACCTGCCCCGAGCAGAGCGCGATGGCCGTGTCGCCCTCGCGGACCGTCAGCGTGATCTCCGCTCGTGCTCCAGGTTTCACCGCCACGACGATGAGGATAGGAGCGGGAGCGGGCAGAATCGTGGCGCATGCACGTCGGCCTCTCGGTGCCGTTCCAGAACCCGCACGACGCCCGCAGCGATGCCGACGTCTACCACCACGAGCTCGGCTTCGCGCTGCAGGCCGAGATGTGGGGCTTCGACTCGGTTTGGACCGTCGAGCACCACTTCACCGACTACGCCACGTGCCCCGATCCGTTGCAGCTGCTGAGCTACCTGGCCGGCCAGACCCGCCGCATTCACCTCGGGACGGGCGTCATCGCCCTCCCGTGGCACGACCCGATGCGGCTGGCCGAGCAGATCACCTTGCTCGACAACCTGTCCGGCGGACGGGTGCTGCTGGGCATCGGGCGCGGAGTCGCCAAGATCGAGTACGACGGGTTCCGGGTGCCGATGGACACCGCCCGCGGGCGCTTCCTCGAGTACGCGGACGTCGTGCTGACGGGACTGGAGGCCGGCTACCTCGAGGCCGACGGCGAGTTCGTGCAACAACCTCGCCGAGAGCTCCGGCCCCGTCCGCAGCACTCCTTCCGCGGGCGCACGTACGCCGCCGCGGCCTCACCCGACTCCATGGAGGTCATCGCCGAGCTCGGCGTGGGGCTCCTGCTGATCGTGCAGAAGCCGTGGGACATGGTGACAGAGGACCTCGACGCCTATCGGGACGCCTGGCGGTCGATCAACGGGGACGATCCACCGGCCCCCATCTGCAGCGCCTTCGTCTTCGTCGACGAGGACGGGGAGCGGGCCGAGGAGCAGGCCCGGGAGCACATCGGTGAGTACCACGATTCGGTGTTGCGCCATCACCGGTTCGACGAGATCCCTTGTGACGCCGCGGTCGAGGACCTCGTCGACCTGATGCCGTGGGGAACGCCCGACCAGGTGCTCGAGAAGCTCGACCTCATCCGGGAGATGACGGGCATGGGGGCGTTCGTGGCCAACCTCTGCTACGGCGGCATGCCCTACGAGGAGGCCGAGCGCAACATCGCCTGCTTCGTGGACGACGTGCTCCCGGCGCTGAAGGAGTGGCACGGTGCGCCGCTCGGGCTGGCGACCGACACTTCCGGGTGAAACACCTCCGGACGGGAACCTTCGCGGTCCGGGGAACGTTGAAGCCCTGGTGAGGGGAATCGTCCCGCTCCCAGGAGACCCAGCATGCGGATCCTCGTTGTCGAGGACGAAGAGGACCTTGCCGGCGCAGTGGCGGCCGGATTGCGCCGTGAGGGCTACGCCGTCGACGTGGCCGGCGACGGGCAGGCCGCGCTCGAGCGCCTCGGCGTCCACGCCTACGACATGGTGTGCCTCGATCTCAACCTCCCCGACGCCGACGGGCTCGACATCTGCCGGCACGTGGTCGACACGCCCCGATCCGAGCCGGACGCGGCCGATGCCCCCCGCATCCTCGTGCTCTCGGCCCGCGACCGGGTGGAGGATCGCATCGCCGGGCTCGACCACGGCGCCGACGACTACCTGGTCAAGCCGTTCGCGCTGGGTGAGCTGACCGCCCGGGTCCGGGCGCTCCTGCGCCGGGACAGCGCTTCCGCCGGCGCGGTGCTCCGCTGGGACGACATCGAGCTCGACGCGGCCCGCCACGTGGCCTGCATCGGCGGCCGCCCGCTCGACCTCACGCCCAAGGAGTTCGCCCTGCTCCGCTTTCTCTTGCTGCATCCCGACGAGGTGCACAGCGCCGAGCGGCTGCTGGAGCACGTGTGGGACGAGCATGCCGATCCGTTCACCAACACCGTGCGGGTGACGATCAGCAACCTCCGCCGCAAGCTGGCCGAGGCGGGCGATCGTCAGCCCATCGGCACCGTGACGGGCCGCGGGTACCGCCTGGTGGCGAGCGCGTGACCCGCCGGCGCGGACGTCTGGCCGTGGTGCTCGCGGTGACCGTGGCCGTCGCCGCGCTCACCGTCGTGCTGGCCGGCGCCTGGTTGGCCGGCCGGGCTGCGAACGAGCCGGCGGGCGTCGTCACCAGGGTCGATCAGCTCGGCGACCAGGTTGCCATCGTCCAAGTCGACCGCGCTGGCGCCTCGACTGCGGCCCGCTCGGCCCGCACGTCCACTTTGCGATGGACGCTGGGCACCCTCGGCATGGCACTGGTCCCGGTCGCCGCCCTGGCGTGGGTGCTGGCCGGCCGATTGACGCCTCGGCGCGTCGACGAGGAGCCGCTGGAGGTCGACGGCCCGCCCGACACCACCGGCGAGGCCGACCGGCTGCGGGAGGAGCGGGAGCGGGATCGGCGACAGCTGCAGGAGGTCGTCCACGAGTTGCGGACCCCATTGGCGGTGGCGGCGACGAACCTCGACCTGGCCTCGACCACACCGGGAATCGACCGTGAGTTGGGTGAGCAGCTCGCCGCCGCCCGGCGGGGCGTGGAGCGCCTCGCCCGCACCGTCGACGACCTCGCCGCCCACGGTCGGCTGGCCGTAGAGGACGGCACGGCCGACCTGGCCCACGAGGTACGGGCGCTGGCGGCCGAACACGGCGGGACGGGCGCGGCGCGAGGCATCGCCATCGCCGTGGATGCCCCCGAGCGTCTGGTCGTCCCGGCCGACCGCAGCGCGGTGCACACGGCGACCGCCAACCTGCTGGCCAACGCGCTGCGGCTGGCGCCGGCCGGTTCGATCGTGCGCCTGGCCTGTGGCGAGCATGAGGACTGGGCCTGGATCGCGGTGCGCGACGAGGGCCCCGGCCTGTCGCCGGACGATCACGAGCGGGCGTTCCACCGCTACTGGCGGGGTCGGTACGACCTGGACCGCGAGACCGGCGGGGGCGAGGCGCGGGGCCTCGGGTTGACCATTTGCCGCCAGATGACCGAGGCCCAAGGCGGGCACGTCACCGTTCGGTCGGCGGTCGGCGTCGGCTCGACCTTCGTGGTGTGGTTGCCCAAGACGACCGAGGCCCGCTCCGAGAGCGTCGTCGCCGACGACGGCGTCCATCACCTGGTCGACCCGCTCCCCGACGTCGTCGTGGGCGCCGGCGCGGTCACGGGTTCTTGACGCCCGCTTTATCCCCTGCTCCGTACCGTCGCCGTCATGAGCCCGGCCAGCGCGCCCCCTGACACCACCACTCCGATCCCGGTCTTGCCGCCGCGGCGGACGTGGCGGGACCTCCCCGCCACCCCTCCGGTGGCCGACTTCCTGCCCCCGCCGGATCCGGACCACCTGATCGCTCTCGCCGGTGATGGAGCGGAGCCACCGGCCGACGAGCCGGCGCCCGTCGGCGAGCCGGACAAGCCCCGGTCCCGCAAGCGGACCTGGCTGGTCGTCCTGCTGATCGCCGCGCTGCTGGCCACCGTGGGGATCGTCATCTGGCAGCAGGACGAGTCCTCGGGCTCCTCCGCCACGACGCCGACGGTGGCTGCTCCGAACGAGCCCGGATCCCAGTCGACGGTCCAGGACGTGGCCAAGGCGCTCAGCCCGGCCGTGATCCAGATCGAGATCGGCCAGGCCGCGGGCCAGGGCATCGGCTCGGGTGTCATCTACGACAGCAGCGGGCTGATCCTGACCGCCCACCATGTCGTGGCCGGGGCCGACGAGGTCACCGTGCGCACCGCCGACGAGCAAGAACTGACGGGCCGTGTGGTCGGCCGGGCGCCCGAGAAGGACCTGGCCATCGTGGCCGTCACGCCCACCACTGACCTCGTGGCCGCCCCTCTGGCCGAACCGGGAACAGTGGAGGTGGGGGAGACCGCCATCGCCCTCGGTAGCCCCTTCGGCTTCCAGCAGACGGTCACCTCTGGCATCGTCAGCGGCCTGGACCGGGAGCTCGAGTCGCCGGTCGGCACGCTCACCGGCCTCATCCAGACCGACGCGCCGATCAACCCGGGCAACTCCGGCGGTCCGCTGGCCGACGCCAGCGCCAAGGTCATCGGCATCAACACCGCTATCGCGTCGGCTTCGGGCGGCAGTGACGGAGTGGGCTTCGCAGTGCCCGTCGACGAGGCCATGGCGCTCATGGACGAGGTCGAGCAGGCCGGCGGGGCCGAGGCCCCGACCGTGCCCGATCCGGGCGGATCCGGCGGCGGGCTCCTCGACGGCCTCGGCCTGCCCCCCGGTCTGGAAGAAATGCTGCCCGACATCGGCAACATCCCCGGCCTGCAGGATCTGCTCCCGGGCCTCGAGAACCTCCTGCCGGACCTCGGTTCGGGATCGCTCGACCAGGCGCTGATGGACCTGCTCGAGCAGCTGTTCCCCGGCCTGGGCGACCTGTTCGGGCCCGGGCAGAGCTCCCCGCAGGAGCAGCCTGCTCCGGACCAGGGCAGCCAGGGTGCCGAGCCGGCCCCGAGCTCGCTGTCGCTGGTCGAAGTGCCCAACCCTCCGTCCGGTTACGAGCAACTCCGCTCCACGTCGAAGACCGAGGAGCGCAACGGGACCACCGAGGGCACGCAGCTCATCGTGCTGGAAGGCCCTGACGGGCAGGTGACCGTGGCGGCCGAGCGGACCGACCGGACCGCTGATCGGTTCGCCGATCTGGGCGGCACGGAGGTCACGATCAACGGCGAGCAAGGGGTGGAGCTCGACCAGGGCATCGCCTTCCTGACGGACGACGGTCTGCTCGTCCTCGTGCGGGGCGGAGCGCAGGTGTCGATGGACGACGTGCAAGCCGTCGCCGAGGCGGTGGAGATCCAATGAGCCCCGAGCTGGAGACCACCGAGACGTTCGAGGCGACGCCGAGCACCGGCAACGGCTCCTCTGCACTCTCGCTCACCCAGGCCGGCGCCGCGCTGGAGCAGGTGCTGTTCGAGATGCGCCGCGTGATCGTGGGGCAGGACCGGGTGCTGGAGCGGGTGCTCGTCGCCCTGCTGGCCAACGGTCACTGCCTGCTGGAGGGGGTGCCCGGCCTGGGCAAGACCCTGACGGTGTCCACCCTGGCCCGGACGTTGAGCGGCACGTTCACCCGCATCCAGTTCACGCCCGACCTCATCCCCTCTGACCTGATCGGCACCCGGATCTACCGGCCCTCGACCGAGCGGTTCGACGTCGAGCTAGGCCCGGTGTTCGCCAACTTCGTGCTGGCGGACGAGATCAACCGCGCGCCGGCCAAGGTGCAGTCGGCGCTGCTCGAGGTGATGGCCGAGCGTCAGGTCTCGCTCGGCGGCCGGACGTATCCGGTGCCGTCGCCCTTCCTGGTGCTGGCGACGCAGAACCCGATCGAGTCCGAGGGCGTCTACCCGTTGCCCGAGGCGCAGCGCGACCGCTTCCTCATGCGGATCCCGGTCGACTACCCGACCCCCGTCGAGGAGCACGAGATCGTGGACCGCGCATCGCGGCCGGGGGCCGAACCGGCCCGGTTGCTGAGCCCGGAGGACGTCGCTCGGCTCCAGCGGGCGGCCGGGTCGGTGACCGTCGATCCCGCCGTCGGCGACTACGCCGTGCGCCTGGTGCTGGCCACCCGCACGCCCAAGGAGCACGGGCTGGCCTCCATCGACGGCCTGCTGGCATACGGCGCCAGCCCCCGGGCGAGCATCGGCCTGGTGCAGGCCGCACGCGCGCTGGCGCTCATCCGGGGCCGGGCCCACGCCCTGCCCCAGGACGTCTACGACGTCGCCTTCGACGTGCTCAACCACCGTCTGGTGCCGTCGTTCGACGCCGTGGCCGACGGGGTCACCGTCGACGACATCGTCGTGGAGGTGCTGAGCACGGTGAAGGCTCCCCGCCGGCTGCGCGCCGGCGGCACCCGCTCCGCCTCATGACCTCCCTCACCGCGGCGTCCCGCGCCGCCGCGGCCGGACTGGAGCTGACGGTCCTCCGTCGCCTGGACGGTCTGCTCCAGGGCGACCACGCCGGACTTCTGCCCGGGCACGGGAGCGAGACCGGGGAGGCCCGGATCTACGCGCCGGGCGACGACACCCGCCGCCTGGACTGGTCGCTGACCGCCCGCACGACCGTGCCCCACGTACGCGACACCATCTCGGACCACGAGTTGGAGCTGTGGCTGGTGGTCGACGACTCGGCCAGCCTCGCCTTCGGGACCGCCCGTTGCGAGAAGCACGACGTGGCGTGGGCCGCGGCAGGTGCGTTCGCCCTACTGGCCGCGAAGGGCGGCAACCGGGTCGGCGCGCTCACGGCCACGGGCAGGCAGACCGGCTTCCCGGCGCGCAGCGGGAGGGCCCACGTGGGCGCCATCCTCGCCGCCCTCCGCCGGCCGCCGGAGGACGGTGACCACGCCGATCTGGCCGCGACCTTGGTCACGCTTCGCCGCCACGCGCGCCGTCGCGGTCTCGTGGTCGTGGTGTCGGACTTCCTGGTGCCCGACGGCTGGGAGAGCCCCCTGCGGGCACTGGCCAGCCGCCACGACGTCATCGCCGTCGAAGTGCTGGACCCACGCGAGCTCGAGCTGCCCGACGTGGGACCGCTGGCTCTCGTCGACCCCGAGTCCGGGCGCCGCCGGATGGTGGACACGGGCGATGCCCGCTTGCGGGACCGGTACGCCACCGCCGCGGCGGAGCACCGCGCCGAGCTCACCAGGCGGATCTCCGCCACCGGCGCTCACCATCTCGTGCTGCGCACCGACCGGGACTGGGTGGTCGACCTCGTCCGCTTCGTCGGTCGTCGCCGCAGCCGCCGCTCATCCGCCGCCCGATCGATCAATGGGAGTCGACGCTGATGCTCGCCCTGTCCTTCCTGGAGCCCACCCGCCTGTGGCTGCTGGTGCTGCCGGTGGCGCTGCTGGCCGGGTACCTGGTCTCGCAGGTGCGCCGGCGGGGTTACGTCGTTCGGTTCACCAACCTGGAGCTGCTCGACTCCGTCGCCCCGAAGCGACCACGGTGGCGGCGCCACCTGCCCGCCATCGGGCTGCAGCTCGGCCTGGTGGCACTGGCGCTGTCGCTGGCCGAGCCGGCCGTCGCCGACCAGGTGGCCGACGAGCAGGCCATCGTCGTCCTCGCTCTCGACACCTCCTTGTCGATGCAGGCCACCGATGTCGCACCCTCCCGCCTGGACGCCGCGCAGGAAGCGGCACGATCGTTCCTGGACAACGTTCCCGACGGTGTGCGGGTCGGCCTGGTGGGCTTCGACAATGGCGCCCGCCTGCTGGTGCCTCCGACCGACAAGGTGGCGGTTCTGGAGCGCGCCGTCGACCGGCTGGACCTGGGTGAGGGTACGGCGATCGGTGAGGCGGTCTTCGCGTCGCTGGACGCCATCGACGAGGCGCTGCAGACAGGCGAGAAGGCATCCGGCGCGGGCGCCGAGTCGTCGGACACGTCCGCCGAAGACGGAAGCCAGCCCGCGGTCGTGGTGCTGTTGTCGGACGGCGAGAACACCGTCGGGCGGTCCAACGAGGAGGCGGCGGCGGCCGCCTCGGCTCAGGGCCGGCCGATCCACACCGTGGCCGTCGGGACCGACGGGGGCGCCATCACGCTGCCCGACGGCACGACGCAGCCGGTGCCGGTGAACCGCCCCGCCCTGCAGGACCTGGCGAAGCAGACCGGCGGTCGGGCCTTCAGCGCCTACAGCTCTGACGAGCTGCGCCAGGTGTACGAGGACCTGGGCCGAACGCTGACCGAGGAGCCGGTGCAGAAGGACGTCAGCGGCTGGTTCGTCGGTGGCGCGATGGTCTTCCTCGCCTTCGCCGCCCTCGGCAGCCTGCTCTGGTTCGCCCGCCTGCCGTAAGGCGGGGTTCGGAGTCGCGGCGATTCGCCGGCGAATCGCCGGGTGAGACTCGGGCGGCCGTGGCGGCAGCCCGTCGGTAGGCTCCCGGGATGGCGCATGACTCGACCGACGGCGACATGATCGACACGGACGTCATCCAGCGGGTGCTGG
>DASTFY010000089.1:0-8404 GCA_035719525.1 Acidimicrobiales bacterium | reverse complement strand
TGATCACCGCGCTGCCCATGTTCGGCGACTACTACACCAACACGATCCTGTCCGGCTCGCCGGGAACGCAGATGATCGGCAACCAGATCGAGACCTTCATCACCCGCTCACAGCAGCCTCAGAAGGGAGCGGCGCTGGTGCTGATCCTGTCCGCGCTGCTGCTCGTCCTCATGCTCTACTACCTCGTCATCACGGCCCGGGCCCAGCGGCAGGCGGCAACGTGACCGCGGCCGCGACCGTCCCTGTCGCGCCCGACTCGGAGCTCTTTTCCAGCCGCCGACGGAGGCGGACGGAACGGCGGGCGGGGCGGGGCGGCGGTTGGAGCCGGGCGCCCTGGCTGGCCACGGCCACCTGGCTCTACGTGGCGTGGTCGATCGTGCCGGTGCTCATCGCCGTCGCCTTCTCGTTCAACCAGGGGCGCAGCCGCTCCACGTGGCAGGGCTTCTCCCTGCGCTGGTGGGTCGACGATCCCGCCGCGCTGTTCCAGGACCCGACGCTGCTGCGCGCCCTGCGCAACAGCCTCGTCCTCGGGCTGATCACGATCCTGATCGTGGTCCCGCTTGGCGTGGCGTTGGCCATCGGACTCAACCGGTGGATGAGCCGCGCGGCCCACGGGGCCAACGTGGTCACGTTGCTGCCGCTGGTGACGCCCGAGCTGGTCATCGGCGCGGCGCTGTTCATCGTGTTCACGCAGCTCTACACCGGCCTCCCGTTGGGCCGCCCGGCGCAGGTCCTCGGCCACGTCACCTTCACGCTCTCCTTCGTGGTGGTGATCGTGCGCGGCCGCCTGGCCGCCATCGGCCCGGTCTACGAGGAGGCGGCGCGGGACCTCGGCGCCAGCGCCGCCCAAGCATTGCGGCTGGTCATCCTCCCGCTGCTGTGGCCGGCCATCTTCGCCAGCGTCGTGATCGTGTTCGCCACCTCGATCGACGACTTCGTCATTGCCTCCTTCCTCTCCTCGGGCTCTGGCACCGAGACGGTCCCCATCCGCATCTATTCCTCCGCGCGTGGCGGCGCCACACCCGCCCTCAACGCGGTGGCCACGCTGATGCTGCTCATCACCATGGGCGTCATCGCGCTGGGCCTCCTGGTGCTCAGCCGGGCCCGCAAACGCCGCGGCGGCGAGGGCGACGCCATGGGCGAGCTCGCCGGCCTGAGCGTGTAACCCGCGCCTTCGGCTCCCGTCCGGGCGGCCCTCCGCCGGACTGGTCACCCGACATCGCGCCGAGCGCGATCTGGCGTGACCACTTCCGTGATGCCGAGGTCAGGCCGCAAGGTGAAGGGCCGACTGCAATGTCGAGACCACGTACGCCGGGGTCTCGCACACGTCCTCCGTCGTGAAGAAGTAGACGAGCTTGCCGATCAGCTGCAGCTCGTTCCGGCGATGCTCCTGCCGGCGACGCTCATCCGCGCTCATGTAGCCCCGTCGGCCCCCGACCTCACCGATCACCGGCCATGGCTCGAAGTCGAAGTCGACCCTGGCGATGTGCACCCCTCCTCGCCGGTACACGCGCTGCGTCATCGGCCGCGGCAGGCCGGCCTCGATGACCAGGCGCAGGAAATGGCGCTCGAGCCAGCTCTGCACGCCAGCCGACTCCATCACGCGGCGCAAGGCGCCGACGCCTGTGCGGCCCCTTCGACCGAGGCGATCCCAGCGCTGCTGGAGGGCCGCCGGCGCCGTCAGCCCGAGCCGGCACGCACTGTCGACGGCGTTGCCCAGCTCGCGTTCGCTCACCCGGCCGGCGAGCTCGAGGATCGTCCGTGTGCCCGAGGTGACCCGCAGGTCGCCGATGCGGACCACGTCGAGCGGACCCACGGCCCTAGTCGATCTGACGGATCCGACCGCTATCCGGTTCCGCGCCGACCGCGGCACCAGGAATTCGAGCGGACCCTCCGGGAAGCCGTCCAGCCCGTGGAGCGCCGCCGATGACCGGCCCGACACCACCGCCCCGGGTCCCAGATCGAGGAGGCCGGCCAAAAGCTCGCCCCGCCAGTCCAATGCGGCGCCGGCGAAGTGAAGTGTGTGAGGTCCATGGACGACGAACCGGCCGGACGCCACGCGGCGCAGCAGGTCGGTGTCGCTGAGGCCGAGCTCCCGCGCCTGAGCACGGGTGAAGACCTGACGCTGGGCGGTGGCGAGCGCCACGAGTCGTCGATCCGCGTCGTTCATGGCCGGAGGCTCGCACAGGGGTACTACCGGGTTCGCCGGCGGTTTCACCTCCGCCGAACTGGTCACCCGACATCGCGCCGAGCGCGATCTGCCGTGACCACTTCCGCGATGTGGAGGCGGAGGCGGTGCGGGGCGGGTTGCTCAGCCGGTGAGCACGCGGATGGCGTCGGCGGGCAGGCTGGCGGTCACCGGCTCGCCGGGGGCGGGCACCGGGCGGCCGTCGTTGGCCATGACCACCTGCAGGTTGCCGCCGTCGGGCAGCGTGATGTCGAGCTGGCTGAGCGCACCGACATAGACCCGCTCCCGCACGACCCCCGGCACCGCGTTGTCCCCGGACGCCGAGCCGGTCCCGTTGAGGAGCTGCACCCGTTCGGGACGCACGACGATGCGCGCCATCCCGGCCGGCTGGCCGGCGCCGGGACGGACCGGGTGGCCAGCGACGGTGCAGGTTCCCGACTGGTCGAACTCGACGTCGAACAGGTTGGCCACTCCCAGGAACTCGGCCACGAACGCGGTCGCCGGCGATTCGTACACCTCACGCGGCCGCCCGCACTGCACCATCTGGCCGTTGTGCATCACCGCCAGGCGGTGGCTCATCGAGAGGGCCTCCTCCTGGTCGTGCGTCACGAACACGAAGGTGATGCCGACGGTGCGCTGGAGCGAGGTGAGCTCGGCCCGCAACTCCTTGCGCAGCTTGGCATCGAGGGCGCCGAGAGGCTCGTCCAGCAACAGCACGCGCGGGCGGAGCACCAGAGCGCGGGCGAGTGCGACGCGCTGCTGCTGCCCTCCGGAGAGCTGGCTCGGGCGTCGATGGGCGAGCCGGGTCAGGCGCACCAGCTCCAGCGCCTCATCCACCCGTCGCCTGGCCTCGCCCTTGCCCACTCCCTTGGCGAAGCGCAGGCCGAAGCCGACGTTGTCGGCCACCGACATGTGCGGGAACAAGGCGTAGCTCTGGAACACGGTGTTGACCGGACGCTTCTCCGGCGGGATGGTCGAAACGTCCTGGTCGTCGATGAGGACCCGGCCGCTGGTCGGGCGCTCGAACCCACCGATCATGCGCAGCGTGGTGGTCTTGCCGCACCCCGACGGACCGAGCAGGGCGAAGAACTCGCCGGGCTCGATGCGGAGATCGATGCCGTCCACCGCCACCTCGTCGTCGAAGCGCTTCTCCAGCCCCTCGAGCGTGACGGTCCCACCGCCGGACGGTCGCTCCTGCACCGGTCCGTTTCCTAGCAGATGGCGCCGGCCCGTCGGTTTATACTGACTCCCGAGTCAGTTCGAGGGAGGGACCATGACGGCGACGCCGGGCGCGCAGATCACCGTCGGCGAGGTGCCAGGTTCGCTGGCCACCGCCAGGACGCTCCCCGCCGCCTGGTATCACGACCCCGGCCATCACGAGCGCGAGCTCGAAGCGGTCTTCCGCCACGGGTGGACCTGTGTGGGGGTGACGGACGACGTGGCGCAGCCGGGGAGCTACATGGCGGTGGAGACGGGAGCCGGCCTCCCCCTCGTCGTCGTGCGTGACTCCGATGGGACGCTGCGAGGGTTCGTCAACGTGTGCCGGCATCGGGGCGGCCCGCTCGCCAGCGGCTGCGGCACGGCCAAGGCCCTGTCGTGCGCCTACCACGCCTGGCTGTACCGCCTCGATGGGACGCTGGCTCGCGCCAGCGGCATGGAGGGTGTGGAGAGCTTCGACCCCACCGAGCATCACCTCTACCCGGTCGCGGTGGGCACATGGGCGCGCTTCGTGTTCGTCCACCCTGACCCCGACGCCGCTCCGCTCGACCTCGGTCCGCTGGCCGCGGCCATCGATCCGTACCCCACCGCCGAGGTGGAGCTGGCCGTGCGGGAGCATCACGAGCGGGAGTTCAACTGGAAGGTCCTCGTGGAGAACTACTCCGAGAACTTCCACACCCCCTTCGTGCACCCGAACCTGATCGTGGCCCAGTGGGCCTACCCCATCGCGACGGCGGGTCCGGTGGCGCTGGCCTGGGACCGGCCCCGCGCCCCCCGCAACACCGCCGAGCACGCCCTGGCCGCCGCCCGGCCCGGCGACCCTGGGTGGGCCGAGGTGGCAGCCAACCAGATCGACGACGTGTTCATCGCCGGCATCTACTTCACCGTCTTCCCCAACCTCCTTGTCAGCACGTTCCCCCGGTACCTCTCGGCCCTCCACCTCACGCCCCTCTCCCCCACCCGCACCCGGGTCCAGGCGTACCGCTTCTGGACCCCAGATGTGCCCGACGACCGGCGGGCTGCCGACCTGGCGGCCAGCCAGGAGGTGGCTGCGCAGGACCTCGACATCTGCGAGCGGGTCCAGCGGGGTTACACGGCCGGTATCGACGCGAACGGCCGCCTGTCGGTGGTCCACGAGGCCGGCGTGCACCACGTCCACGAGTTGCTCCGCGCCGCGCTGGCGTAGCCGCGGGCAGCAGGAGCAGGCTGCCGCACACACGCACGGCTGGTGGCGGACGCACCACACACAGGAGCGATCAGCCCCCTCAAGGCTCGCGCGCCGCCTTCGGCACGTCTGGTGACGCCTGTGAGGGCGGCTCGGGCCGGTAGACCCCGCCAGGAAAAGAGCGGGAGGACACATGACGTCCAAGTTCCGGCGGCCCGCGGTCGCCTTCATCACGGCAGCATCTGTTGCAGTGGGGCTGGCCTTCGTGGCCTCTGGCCCGGCCGAGGCGGCGGCGTCCGATGTCGTGATCAACGAGATCATGTACAACGCGGCCGCAGCGGGGCCCAACCCCACCCTCGAGTTCCTCGAGCTCCACAACCGGGGCGGCACGGCCGTGGACGTCTCGGGGTGGCGCATCACCGATGCGTTCACGCTCACCAACCCAGGTGGCCGGCTTCCCGCGGGCACCTCGATCCCCGCCGGCGGGTACTTCCTCATCTCGGGTGACGCGGCGGCGTTCGCCGCCCGGTTCCCCGGTGTCACCCCCGACGCGTACTTCGACCCGGTGGTCAGCGGGCTGGCCGGCGGGGGCGAGATCGTCACCCTGGCCGACTCCGCCGACGTCGTGATCGACAGCGTGACCTACGACGACGTCGTGCCGTGGCCGATCGCTCCCGACGGCGGCGGCCCTTCGCTCGAGCTGATCGACCCCTTCTCGGACAACGGGGTAGGCCCGAGCTGGGCCGCCAGCACCGGCACTGACGGGACACCGCAGGCGCAGAACTCGGTGTTCAACGCCCCGCCGCCCTCGCTCAACATCACGGCGACGCCGTTCCGGCCCAACGCCGGTCAGGCCGTGACGGTGCAGGCGTCGGCTCCGGGTGCCAGCGCGGCCACGCTGACCTACAAGGTCATGTTCGGTAGCGACGTCCCCGTCGCGATGACCGATGGCGGCGGCGGCACCTTCAGTGCCGTGATCCCCGGCCAGGCGGCCGGGAGCCTGATCCGCTTCAAGGTCAGCGCCACCGTCGGCGCCGGCACCCTGACCCATCCGGTGGCCGGTGACAGTCGGGGTTACGACGGCGTGGTCGTCAAGGACCCCGCTCTCGACTCGGCCCAGCTGCCCGTGCTGGAGTGGTTCATCGACGACGCCGGCTACAACGGCCTGCTGCAGCCGTTCTGCGACCAGGTCGAGTACCCCGGCGTCATCACGTGGCAAGGCCAGGTTTTCGACAACGCCACCTTCCGGCGGCGCGGCCACTCGTCCTGCAACGATCCCAAGCCGAAGGTCGAGATGCAGCTGCCCGCGGGCTACGCGATCGACTTCAGCTCCTTCGCCTCCGGGAACGCGGCCCCCTTCACCGGCCCTCTTGACGAGTGGGCGCTGCAGAACGAGTCCTACCCGATCCCCGGCCTTGGCTGGGAGAACATCCGCCAGGTCGGCGACCCGGCCGTCGGCTACATGCCGGTGCGGGTCCAGCGCAACGGCGCGTTCTTCGGCGCCAGCATGATCCTGGAGGAGTACGACGGTTCCTGGCGCAGCCGCAAGGGCTACGACAACGGCGCCTTCTACAAGGTCGAGGCCGGCGGGCTGCGCACCTACTCGACCCCGACGGAGCTGTACAACTCGGCCGACTTCGACAAGAAGGACCCTGAAGACACGGACTACACCGACGTCTGGCAGCTCACTCAGATGCTCAGCCAGCCGTCGTCGCCGGCGAAGACGGCCTGGATCTACGCCAACCTCGACGTGCCCCAGATCGTCAACTACACGGCCCTCACCGTCGCCCTCAGGCACTGGGACTCGGGTGGGAAGAACTTCTACCTCTACCGCGGTACGGGCAATACCGATCGCTGGCAGATCCTCCACTGGGACCTCGACGGCATCTTTTCGGGAGGCAGCGACTCCAAGGGCGACTTCGTCACACCCGACGTGTCGTTCAACAAGCTGTACGCCTCCATCTTCGAGATCCCGGCCATCCGGGAGATGCACTTCCGCCGGCTGCGCACCCTGCACGACCAGTACCTGGTCGGCAACGGGTTCGTGAACCAGTTCGACGCCCTCACGGTCGGCAAGGACGCCGACCGGGTGCTCGACAAGGCCAAGTGGGGCGGTCCGACGCTCAGCACCAGTCGGAACAAGGTGGTCAACGGAGTCCAGGAGCGGCGCAACCAGATCGCCGCGCACACCAACGCCAACGAGGTGCCCACCTCGCAGAGCGCCAACCCCGCCGTGGTCATCAACGAGATCCACTACAAGCCGGGCACGGCCACCGGCTCCGAGGAGTTCCTCGAGCTCTACAACCCCTCGACCACCGAGGCGGTCGACATCTCCGGCTGGCGCCTCAAGGGTCTCGGCTCCAGCGATGCGGAATGGCCGATCCCACCCGGCACGGTGATCCCCAAGGGCGGCTATGTCGTGTTCGTGAGCGCGGACAGTGCGTTCCGCGGGCTCTACGGACCCGACCACTTCGTCGGCGGCCAGTTCCCCGGCGGCTTGAGCTCCAGCGGCGAGCAGATCCAGCTGCTGCGGGGGGCGACAATCGTCGACCAGGTCACCTACAGCTCGTTGGCTCCGTGGCCGACGACGCCGAACGGCACCGGCCCTTCGCTGGAGCTGAAGAACCCGACGCTCGACAACGCCGACCCGGCCAACTGGGCCGCCAGCACCAACACCGGGACTCCCAACACCCAGAACACGGCGTTCGGGGGCGGCGGGCCGGGACCAGGCACGGGATGCGCCGCCGCCAACCCCAGCCTCGACTTCGGGGACACCTGGTGCTACCTGGCCACCGGCGGTGACCAGGGCACGGCGTGGCGGGCTGAGGCGTTCGCCGATTCGACGTGGCCCACCGGAGCGGGTGCGCTCGGCTTCAGGAACACGGGTCTCACCACGACGATCCCCTCCACCAGCGGCCGGACGACGTACTACTTCCGGACGAAGGTGGACGTGGCCGATACCTCGACCATCACGTCGGCCACACTCAACACCGTCCTCGATGACGGCGCTGTGGTCTACGTCAACGGTGTCGAGGCGACCAGGACCAACCTGCCGGCCGGGACGATCGCCTTCACCCAGAAGGCGCTCGTCGACATCACCGGGGCGGCCGAGAACACCCCTGTCGCCCTGAACCTGCCCATCAACCTGTTCCACAACGGGACCAACACCATCGCCATCGAGGTGCACAACAAGGCCAACGCCCCGGGTGATCTCGGGCTGAACGCCGAGCTGCGCTTCAACACCGGCGGTGGCGGTCCGGGCGGCACGGTCGTGCTCGATTACGGGTCCGCCTGGAAGTACAAGGACGACGGCGTGGACCAGGGCACCGCCTGGCGTGCGCCGGCGTTCGTGGACACCGGTTGGGCGAGCGGGCCGAGCATGCTCGGGTTCCGAAACTCCGGCGTCGTCACGACGTTGGCCCGGGTGCAGCAGCGCACCACCTACTACTTCCGCTCGACCTTCCAGGTCACGACTCCGGCGGCCGCGACGCTGGAAATGGTGCGGGACGACGGCGCGGTGATCTATGTCAACGGTGTCGAGGTGGCGCGGTCCAACATGCCGGCCGGCGCGGTGACGTTCTCGACCAAGGCGTCGAGCGAGATCACCGGATCGGGCGAGACCACATCCGTCTCGATCCCGATCCCCCAGTCGGCCTTCGTAGCCGGCACCAACTCCATCGCCATCGAGGTTCACCAGTACGGCAACGCGGCCGGCGACCTCAGCATGGACACCAAGCTCACCGTGGGCTGACCAGACCGGCGGGAGCGGCGCGCACAGGGGTTCCGACGGCGGTCGGGGCCCCTGTGACGCGCTGCGGCGCCGGCTCCGTGCG